>NZ_JAPWAL010000002.1:0-190073 GCF_041432905.1 Rothia sp. 27098_8_161
CTCCCAGAAGTCTTCGCCCCGCGCTTTAACGGCATACGCCCCACACCAAGGTTGCCGGACCAATGATGCGGGGCGTATACAGTTCGCGAGAAAGTGCGAGCACTTGTGCTGAGTAAGAGTAAAAGAAGAGTGAAAACAGGATACCCGGTGGTAACTGAAGCTGAGCAATAAGCCGAGTGAGTTGGTGAATGAAAGAACCCAGGTGGGGCAGAGCGCCCCATTATTCGAGAGAGATGTTGAGCGAAAGCCTGAAATGCAAATCCAGAGGAATGGTGCCCTACCCCATGAGGAGGTGAGGTAAGGCGCCAATCCAAAGGATGCTGTTGCCTTACTTGCCGAACTTCTCGGTCAGCTTGGAGACGTTGTCGGTCACGACCTCTTCAACCTTGGCAATCTGCTCGTCGGTGACGACCTCCTTGCCAGCCGTGTCGTTGATAACTTCCTTAGCCTTGTCGAGACCCTGCTCAACGGTGCCCTTGATGTCGAAGCCCACGGGGGCCTCCTTTCTGCGCTTTCGCGCTCTAAAGCCTCACTTGTGGTGAGGGGTGATTCGCCGTGCTGGCGAAATCGGAGTGTAATGCTTTGGTAGACGAAACCTGCAAACTGGGTTTATGCCTGACGGTAGAACCCAAGTGCAAATACTATCCATGTGCCGGATTATACGCATTGAAACTTTACAGCTCACGGATTG
Organism: Rothia sp. 27098_8_161; assembly: GCF_041432905.1. Classification (NCBI taxonomy): domain Bacteria; kingdom Bacillati; phylum Actinomycetota; class Actinomycetes; order Micrococcales; family Micrococcaceae; genus Rothia; species Rothia sp. 27098_8_161. The sequence continues at coordinate 692 of NZ_JAPWAL010000002.1, forward strand.
TGTCCGTCGATAGATAAGTCTACATACCCGCGAGGGAAAGAAAAACCACCCTCAGAAAACGTAACACCACTTTTGATCAATGACCAAAAAAATTATAGCTTATCAGCGCGTTATTACGGGGGATAAACGGAGGAAATTTGCAGAGATTCGCAGGAAACTTCCAGCTATGAATCTCGTTCAAACCCCGAAAAAATGCCTCTATGACACCCCGCCGATTTATGACAGACCTCAGCACCCAACCTTACAACACCGGAATATCTGTAGGATCAGCGCCCGCAGCCCAATCATGAGACGCCGCAAAACCAGCAACCATCGGCAAAAAACGAGGCGCTGCATAACCCCGCACCGCATATGCAGTAGCTACCGCATCCGCGGTGACCTCCAGCTGAGAGGTCGGAATCAGCGCCATCACCGCGCCACCAAAACCGCCACCCACAATACGGGCACCCAGCGCGCCCTGATCCAGACACACCTGCACCGCAACATCAATCTCAGGGCGAGAAACACGCAACTCATCACGCATCGACACAAAGGACTCCATAAAAATACGGCCCGCCTCCTCAAACGCCGCGTAACCCAACTCATCAGTATGCTGCAACAGATAGCTCGCACGACCCACCAGAGTCATATCGTGGAATGCATGACGTACCCAACCACGCGGGAACGAACACGGACGACCCGCGTCCTCGAGAGCATCCAGGGCACGATTCACCGAAGAATCCACCAAATCAGCACGCCACGCCTTCGCCACACGCGCATCCATACCCCCGCAGGACAAATCCTGTGGCAAAGCATCACGCAAAAAACGCAGACCCAAAGCGTCAGCGCACGCCTCAGACGCCGCACGACGAGCCGCAAAACCGCCATCCGTCAGCTCATGTGGAGTGTTCGTATCAATCACCAAAAAACTCAGACCATGCTGGGCAATATCCACCGCAACCGGCTCAATCGAAAAATCACGGAAATCAACCACCAGAGCCTGCTCCGGATGCGAACGCAACGATGCCGTCTGATCCAGGCCACCCGTATGCGCGCCAGCTACCTTATTCTCAGCCGTAATGCACACCTGGGCCAGACGCGCACGCAATGCATCACTATCAGCCGGGGTAGCATCCGCCTCAGGGCAATCCTTACGCACCAGACACGAGAGTTCCAACAACGCCAACGCAGTAGAACACTCCAAAGCCGCTGACGACGACAAACCGCCACCCACCGGAACACGAGAATTAATCAGTAGGTCAGCACCAAACTCATCGGGCAGCATAATATCCCTGCCGCCCTCCTGATTCATCGCCCACGCAACACCCGCCACATAGGTGAACCAGCCCTTCAAATGACCCGGCTGAATATCGCGAATCACAACCGTGCGCTCATCGCCGGGCATCTGTAAAGAAGCCGCACGCAACACGCCATCACGACGCAACGCACCCGCCACATAGGTGCGGTACGGCAGTGGCATCGGCAGGCACGAACCACCCAAAAAATCAATGTACTCGCCCAAAAGATTCAGACGCCCAGGCGCAGACCACACACCATCCGGCTCATAACCATACGCAGTAATAAACTCCTCACGTACACGCGCAATCTCCGCACTATGGTCCGGAAGAGCCGCCCACTGGGCGGTAGCGGTCATCGACATGGAACACCTCTAATCAAGCCCCAACAGGGCACCAAGACATAAACGACACCCCGCCCATACCCGATACACTCCGGATATAAGCACCTGTCACATCTAGACTAAAACAGAAAACCAGCGAACATCGACTCAGCCACCAAACCGCACCGGTATCAGAGTGTGGCAGGGCACTCAAAGCCAACGCATGCAAAAGCCCCGCACCCCACAAGGGGGCACGGGGCACCATACATAACTAATAAACCAAAAGAAGGGTCAAGCGATTACGCATCCTGCGTATAGGGCTCCTGCACCACCATTATCGTGTCAATGGCAGATAGCAGATCCTGACGGTAACGGTTAAACGCATTCTCAATCAGAGGAACATCGCCACTCGCCACAGCCTCCTGAGGCGAAATCAGCGGCAGAGTCTGATACTCCTCCACCAGGCTCAACGCAATATGAGTCAGCAAACGAGCACGACGCAGCGCCTCCGCATGACCCAAACCAAGCGCCTGGAACTCATGAGCCATCGCCACCACCGGCTTCAACTCACGCGGGTGCAGAGTCAAACTCAAGCGCACCACCTCAGGGCATTCACGAATCGGGTAGAGCAGGGAGAACAGCGTATCGCCGCGGCGAATCATTGAAGCACGAATAGCCTCCGGATTCGCTTCAGCCTCCTCAGACATCGACTTCGGGGCACGAGCCAGAATATAATCCGCCAACAGAATCAGAAGCTGCTGCTTATTCTTCACGTGGTAGTACAGAGCGCCGGGAGCCACGTGAAGCTCCTGAGCGAGTCGGCGCATGGAAAGGTCCGCCAAACCGTAGGTCGCCAAGACCTCGTAGGCGGTATCTAGAATCTTTTCACGGGAAAGTACCACTCTTTCATTTTAGGGTGTTCAAATCTGTAACGTGAGCAAGATGCACCCCACCGCAAACAAAAATCGCGCAAATACACGGCATAACCTCAAAAATGAATGTCGATTCTCACCCACCCGGAGCGAACGTTTCGCGTTTCAAGGGTAGTTTTGCACCAGAGCGCACCCCAAGAAGCAGAGAAAAACAGCCACTCCCACGCTCTTGGCATAAAAACACGTCTTAAACCGCCCAAAACCGCCAAGACAGGCAAACCTCGCGGGCGCACAGGGCAAAAGGGGGTGTTTAATATTCGGTATGAGCAACGCATTTTCTGAACTAATCGAGCGCGCCACCGCAGGCGAAGGCCTCAACCGCGAAGAAATCCACACCCTCCTCGTGGACGGTGAAGGCCAGGACTTCGCTCTCATCGAGGCAGCCTCCGTAGTGCGCCGCAACGAATTCCGCAACATGATTGCGATCCACACTAAAGATGAAGCGCTCGCCGATGCGCTGGGTACCCGCTCCATCGCCGTGGAATCCTACGAAGTTCTGGATATCTCCCGCGACATCGACTCCGAAGAACTCGCGGCAGCCATCGAACGTATTGCAGAATCCTCCGCAATCGGCGTGACCGTACTGCTGCCCGAAAATGCAGTGCCCATGATGCTCATGCGCGTACTGTCCATCCTGCGCCTAGCAGCACCCGCCAAGGTCATTCACCTGCCCGAAGGCTACGAACAGTCCCTGCGCTCGCTGACCTCCCTCGCAATGCACGTGGTCAGCGCTATCACCATTACCGATGACATCGAGCAGTGGCCCATGGTCAACGAGGTGCTCAAGGCACTACGCCACGGCGGCATCGTCATTTCCGGCACCGGTGGACGCGACGCCCTTGCAGGTTACCTGCGTTACCTCTCCGACCTCGGCGTGGACCTCATGGGTCACCGCGACGCACGCGGCTCCGCCTGCGGCTCGGTTGACGGTGGCGGCTGCGGTTGCGGTTCGGGTGGCTGCGGTAGCCACGATGAGCCGGCACCTTCCACCGGTGGTTGCGGCTGTGGCTCGGGTGGCTGCGGTTCCTCCGCTGAAGCTCCAGCTGAGCCTCACGGCCACTCCCATGGCGGCTGCTGTGGCGGCCACGACGAGCCCAAGGAAGAAAAGGGTGGCTGCTGCGGTAGCCACGACGAGCCCGAGCCGGTTGTGGAGGAAGCTCCCGTTGGTGGTTGTGGCTGTGGTGCTGGCGGTTGCGGCTCCAAGTAGCCCGCTAAAGGTAACTACCCTAATCGATATATTCTAAATATGGAATTTTCCCCTGAATAACCTGCCGAAAAGCAAGGATATTCAGGGGAAAACTCTATATTCCACACAAGACATTAGGCTTAGAGGTAAACAACACCACAATAAACGCTACAAAACCCCATATCCCAAAAGCGGTATGCACCGCTCCGGTAGAGTAGAAAGACGTAGCCGACTAATCCTAGCCGCGCGAAAGGAACAATACCGGACTAATGCTTTACCTCTCCGTTATCGTCATCATCCTCATTGCGACCGTGTTCATGGTCAGCGTCGGTGATCGACTCAACCTCCCCTGGCCGGTCATGATGACCCTGCTCGGTGCCGCCGCGCTCTTCATCCCCAACCGACCGGACCTTACTGTCGACAGTGACATCATCCTGCCAATCTTCCTTCCGCCACTGCTGTGGGCCATTGGCGTTAAATTCTCCTGGGGCACCCTGCGTCGCCGCTGGAAATCCGTACTGCTCTACTCGGTACTGCTCACCACCGTCTCCGCCCTGGCAATTGCCGGCGCCACCATGTGGTGGGTCCCCGGCATGACCACCGCCGTCGCCCTTGCTGTGGGCGCAGCCGTTTCCCCACCCGACCCCGTCGCCGTGGAGGCAGTGGCTGAGCCCGTAGGTATTCCCCGCCGCCTCATCGGCACTCTGCAGACCGAAGGTAGCTTCAACGACGCTATCGCAATCGTTCTTTTCCACGCCGCAATCCACTCCATGACCAGCGGCCACCACATTGACCCGCTCTCCGTTGCCAAAGACTTTGTGCTTGGCTCAATCCTGGCGGTCATTATTGGTTACATCTTCGGTTGGCTCGGCGGCTACGTTCGCCAGCGTGCCCACGACGTGGTCACCAGCAACGCCGTGACCCTCGTGATTCCCTTCGGTGCCTACCTCGCTGCTGAAAGTGTGCACGCCTCCGGCGTTATTGCCGTGGTTATCGGCGCTATCCAGTTCACCAGCACCAAGTACATGGCGGCACTTGAAGCGGAAGAACGCCTCTCCTCCACTTCCTTCTGGCAGATTATTGAGCTGCTCATGACCGGTGTCGCCTTCGGTCTCATTGGCCTGCAGGAAAGCAACATTATCGCCACCGCCGACCCCTCCCGCATCACTGGCCTCCTCGCTGACGGTGCCCTGGTCGCCCTGGTCGCCATCCTGGTACGCCTCATTTGGTTTACCATTGTCTGGCTGGCAGGACGCAAGAGCCCCATCCACGAGGGCGCCCCCGAAAGTTTCGCCGAAGTTATCGTCATGACCTGGTCCGGCATGCGAGGCCTCGTGACCCTGATTCTTGCTCTGTCCATCCCCGTGGTCAACGGCACTGAACAGGTCCGCCAGGATGCTATCGTCATGATGCTCTCCGTACTCTTCTTCACCCTTGTGCTGCCCGGCCTGACTCTGCCCATGCTCGTGAAGGTCCTTGGCGTGCGGGCTAACCATGAAGAAGAAACTGCAGTACCCGAACTACTCAAGATTGCGCAGGACGCCGCCCTTGAAGCACTGCAGGCAGAGGCGAAGGCAAGCACCGACCCTGAGACCTACGCTCGCGTGATGGAAATGTGCTCCGCCATTACCCGCCGCGATGAAATCAGTGAAGCACTGCCCGAAGAATATAAGCAGCACATGGAGAAGATCAAGGGCAAGAGAAATGACTTCGTGCGCCTGCGTGACGCCGCCCTCGTCGCCGCGCAGAACGAGGTCATTGCGGCGCAGGACCGCTACGACTCCCACGACGTGACCCGCGTGGTGCGTAAACTGGACATCCTGGCGCAGGCTGAAAGCATCCGCTCCTCCGGCGTGTTCATTCTGCCCGCTATGACCGCCGGCGCGGTCGCTATGGAACGCTACAACCTCTGGAAGAAGTACCAGGGCACCTTGAGTACCCGCGCAATCCCCGTGGTGGAGAACGCGCCCGCCTCGCCCCTGGTCACAAGCGAGGTAACCCCCAAGTCCTAGCGGGAACCCTCACCGCGTACCCGAACGCCACGTTTCTGCCCCTGCCTACCGCCCGCAAGTTAGACTGTCCTTCCTCTTTAGCTCACAGGCGATAGACGGGGGTAGAGGCAGATTAAGCCTCAACTATCACCTAAAATGAGACAGGAAACGTAGTGAACGTACGTTAGCTCTCTCAAACTCACGAATACATTGAAAGTAGATATGGACTTCAAGACTCTCTCGCCTGCGTACCTGACCTCCCTCGGCGTGATTTTTTGTGGCGCGCTCATGGTCGGATCCTCTATTCCCTGGCTTCTTTGGTTCGGCTGGATCCTTCTCATCCTTGCATTGGGTCTGAACGTTCTTGCTTTTCTGCTGTCCGTGGGTAAGGCGAAGGGTAACCCGACTCCCGCACTGGTTACCAACCTGGACGGTTTCGAGTCCTCCGTGGAGAACCGCATCCGCGGGCGCGCTGAGCACCGCCGCGAAGAACGAGAAGCAGCTGAGCACGAAGCTGCTGAGCAGTCAGTGGAAGCAACCGCAGAGGCTGATCAGGAAGTGGCTCCAACTGAAGCTGCTGAGGCTGTTGAGGCAACCGAGCACGCTGAAACTGCAGAGGCTACCGAGGTTCGTGAGGAGGAGCCCACCGAGTCCCAGCCGATTGTTGAGCGTGCCTCCGGTCGCATGAGCGTTCTGCCCTCGCGCCACCGTTCGGGTCGCGCCCCTAAGCCTCGCTCCAACGCACGCTAGGTAGGTCGGTAGTGAATACGAAGTTTTTGCTCTCCCCGGCGTATCTCGCCTCTATCGCCCTGATGCTTTCCGGAGCGGTACTTTCCGGTGGTCGGTTCATGCTGATCGGTTGGATTCTGTGCATTGTGGGTGTCTGCCTGAATGCCATGACCCTGGTGGTGCTGACGAACCGCGAGCAGCTGTACACCCTTGACGCGAAGGTAACCCGAGGCACCCGCCGCAGCTTTGATTACCGCCCCGCTGTGGTGCAACGAGTGGACGAGGCTCCGGCTGCTGGCGACGCCCCGGTCACTGAGGAAGCAGACGAAGAATCCGCGGAGTCTGTCGAGGAAGCCGCAGAAGAGCACGTTGAGGCACCCGAGCAGAAGACCAACTAGGGTGTATTCCCCTAAGACGTAAAGACCGTAACCGCCTCCCCGTATGGGGCAGTGGTTACGGTCTTTTGTATTGTGCCTCAACGTTCACCTCACTCGACGCTAGGCGAATACTTTTTGGAGGGGGGAGAGGCGAGTTAGCGCAGCGGGGTCTTTAGCGCTGAGTGCCCAGCTTCTGTGCCGCGAAATCAGCGTACTCCTGCACATGTGCACGAGCCTGCTTGGTCAGCGCCTTATTCTCATCTAGGATGCGCGCTGACTGCGCTGCCATCAGCTCCAGATATTGGCGGTCGCGGGTCTTTTTCCATGCGGTGCGTGCCGCCTCCAGCTCCGCAAAATCGTTGAGCACCTGACGCTGCATTGTGTACCGCACCCACATGAGCGCCAGAATCAGCACCAGCGGGATGAGGCACGCCCAGCTCTGCCACAGTCCGTACAGTGCCGCCGTAATAGCGCTCAAAATAATCAGCGCCGGGGAAATCGAGACGATGGGGGAGTTCGGGCGGCTCTTCTGGTTCTTCACGAGTGATTCACGCGCCATAGCGCGGAAGGTGTCAGAGAAGCTGGATGGGTCGTAAGACTGGGCAGAATCGACCTGCGGGCTCTTCTGAGACTGGCTCTTGGGATACTGATACTTGCCGGTCTGGTTCTTACGGGGCTGAGAAGCGGAAGGGCACATAGAAAACCTTACGGGGATACACGGGGAGTAATGGGAAAGTGGGTGTTTCACGTGAAACGGGGGGAGTAGGCGGCGAGTACATGCGAGAGAAGCGACAAGTACACGGAAGCGGCTGGCAGGCGTTCAGTACTTGCCGCGCCTGAACGCCACCTCGGGAGCTTCTACAGGGAAGTCTCAATAAACTCGTACGCCTTATCCACACAATCGGTGGTGACAGCTTTAACATCATCGGGGGAGTAACTGAACGACGCCGAACGGTCAGCGTAGCGGTGCATGTCGATATCGTTCCACGAATCACCAATCGTATGCACTTCATAGGAGCTACCCGGACGCTCAGTCTGTAGGTACTCCACCAGATGCTGCAGGCCGGTGCCCTTGGTGCAGGTGGGCGGCACAATATCCAGGAAATCCTGGTTCTTATGGCAGTCCACGGAATCACCAAAACGCTCCAGAATCCAGGTGTACGCTGCCTGGCGGACCTGCGCATCCGGAATCCATAGGGGCACACCCACGTACTCGTGGTTCTGCAGGTCATTAGCCGGTAGGGGAGTGAACTTCGGCAGAATATTCGTCGAGGACCCCACCCTATCGCAGAGGCTGTAATCGTTATCCAAGGTGGTGTCGCGAATAGTGCCACGCCGTCCACCGTGCTGAAATGCTCGTAGCACGCCTGCACAATACTTACCGGAAGAGGCTGATGGTAAATTACCCGGTACTGCCGGTCAGTAATCACCGCACCCGTGTACAGCACGTGGTAATCAAAGCGGATGGCGGTCGGGTTCAATGCCAGCTGAGCGGCAAAAATACTCTTACCCGTGCACGAGACCGCCAGGTTACCCTCCGCCTGCCAGCGGGCAATCGCCTGCTCATTGGCAGGGTCCACGGCACGGTTAAACAGGATCGTGCCGTCAAGATCGAAAGCCATCAACTTGGTCATCGAAACTCCTTCGCGGGAGGGCTGCGCCAATAGTTCGCATACACCGCCCCCAGCATAAACCTGCGCAAAAATAGGGATGCGGCCGGCACCTCTCAGTGTACCGACCGCATCCCCTCCATATGAGATATAGCCTGTGAACTTCACGCCTTCAATGAAGAGTGAATGGGCTCATTCCCGAATTCTTAGAGAGCCAGGAAGCCCAGGTAAGAACCGAAGATACCCACGGCAAACAGGGCGAAAATCAACCAAATAGCATTGACCTTCTTCTTCAGTAGCCACATGCACAGGAAGCACAGACCCAGCGATGCAAGGCCCGGCAGCAGATCGTTCAACACAGACTGAACGGTCACATCCACCATAGCGCCCGCCTGGTTCTTGTAGCTGGTCAGCGGCAACGGAATGTTCACACTTGTCCAGCGGTACACCAGCGCGCCCATCACGAACAGACCCATCACGGAAGCGCCCTGAGTGATCTTCTGCAGGGTATTACCGCCCGCCTCAGTCACAATCTGGGTACCCTTCTCATAACCGTACTTGAAGCCGTACCAGCGGGTTGCCCAGCGAATCGCGGTCAGACCAAAGAAGAACAGCAGCGGGCCCAGGATATTACCGGTCACCGCCAGGGAAGCACCCAGAGCAGCCAGCACAATACGTGCGGTACCCCAGTAAATCGGGTCACCGACACCAGCCAGCGGGCCCATCAGACCCACCTTCACGTTGGTGATAGCGGCTTCGTCAATGTCCTTACCGGCTGCCTTCTCACGTTCCATCGCAGCGGTCACACCCATAATCGAGGATGCAACCCACGGCTGGGTGTTGAAGAACTCCAGGTGGCGGGTCAGCGCCTCTGCCTGGTCTTCCTTCTTGGTGTAGAAGCGCTTAATCGCCGGAATCATGGAAACCGCGAAACCGATGGACTGCATACGCTCAAAGTTGAACGAACCAAGCAGGAAGGTGGAGCGGATGTAGGTTTCGACCTTATCGCGCTGTGTGAGCTCGGGAACTTCAACGAGCTCGACGTTCTTGTTCTCAGTCATGATGATGCTCCTTACTCGAGCTCGTTATCAAAGTCGTTTGCTGCGGCTGCCGGTGCTACGGCGGGTGCCTCACTCTTATGGAAGAGCGGGTTCAGCTGGGTGTACAGCAGACCCAGGCAAGCGCCCACAATACCGATAGCAACCAGGTTGAACTGTGCCTGACCGGACAGGGTTGCGATGAGGTCCTTTGCGCCCTCGGTGCCAGCAATTGAAATCGACTGGGTTGCCGGGATAGCGGCAGCAGCGATGAAACCAAGGAAGAAGAAGGGCATGAGAGCCTTCGAACGCATCATGTTGATAACCATTGCGAAACCGACCACGGTAATCATGCCACCGGCGATACGCAGACCGGTGGTCACCTCGGCAGGAATCATGCCCAGCAGGCGGGTCAGCTCATCGGAGCTAATCAGAGCCACAATAGCGGTCGGAATAGCAACACGCAGACCCTGCAGAGCCATACCGCTGATATGCATCAACTCAATACCGCGGAAGTTTGCCGTCTTCGCGAAATTATCAGCCTGATGCTGGAAGAACACCGTAATGGTACGAACGAAAATGGTCAGAACCTGACCTGCTGCAGCCAGCGGCACAGCAATAGCAATACCGGTGGTGATGTCCTGGTGACCCTGAATCACAACGACAGCGGAGATGGTGGATGCCAGAGCCGAGTCGGGAGCCATCGCCGCACCAACATTCATCCAGCCTAGGGCGATGAGCTCCAGTGCGCCACCGAGCATAATGCCGGTAGTCGGGTCCCCCAGTGCGAGGCCCATCAGGGTACAAGCGACCAGAGGGCGGTGGAACTGACGCTCGTCCACCACGGATGCGACGCCCGCAATGAACGCCACGAGAACAACGAGAATAAACGTCAGGGCGCTCATGCGTCCAGGCCTTTCTGCTTGAGGATCTTTTTCAAATCAACCGGGGAATGGTTGGGCAGCTGCTGCACCGTCAGCTTCACACCGCGCTTAATAAGTTCACGGTAAGCATCCAGATGCTCCTCGGAGGCGTACACCGCGTCCGAAAGCTGAACCATACCGGTCTTGAAGGTGACGCCACCAACGTTCACTTCGTTGATTTTGACACCTTCGTCGAGCAGTCGCACCACGTCAACGGGGGATTCCACGACGAACATGGTCTTCATGCCGGTGTACTTAGGGTTGTTGTACACGCGGCCCGCCTTAGCGATGTCCAGGACGTTGGTCTTCACGCTGGTCGGTGCGACCTGCAGCAGCAGGGACTTGCGCAGCTGATCGTGTGCCGCATTATCGGATGCCGCGATGAAGGTCTGCGGTGCGATATGGGGAACCCAGGTGCCTGCCACCTGACCGTGAATCAGGCGGGAGTCGATGCGGGTGAAGATAGCGTCCATGGTGCCGCCGGGAACCTGTTGAGCAGCCGGAACCTCGACCGCCTTGGTCTCTGCGGGCTTCGCCTCGGCGGGCTTAGTGGCTACGGGCTGGTTTGCCTCCTGGAAGGAGCGAATACCCTTAGTGCCAGCCTTGTGAGCCTTAGCGACCAAGGACTTGAGGGTTGCGTTCTTACGGCCTGCGCTGGAGATGACCTCGATAAGCATCGGTACGTTGACACCGGAGACGACGTCGACACCTTCGCGGGTGGCTGCAAACTGCGCACCGGCGTTGTAGGGGCTACCGCCGAAGAGGTCGACCAGCAGCAGGGTTTCTTCTGCTTCAGATGCCTCAACTATGCGGGTGTACTCTTCGATGAGATCTTCGGGGCCCTGACCCGGCAGGAACGTGACCGGGTGGACGTTTTCGAAGTTACCGAGGATCATGCCGGCGGTCTTCAGCAGAGCCGGAGCCGACTCGCCGTGTGCCGCCACAATGATAGTGACCATAGTGGTCCTCTCGTGTTCGTGACATGGTGTGTAGTGGCCCATGAGGAGCCTCATAATTCTCAGATAGTAACATGTATATTGTGTGTTTTGTGGGGTTTTTCTGGCTATGCACACTTTAGGTTCGGGTGACATTTTTTCAAGTGTTGGAATATGGGTTTTTGGTGTCAAAACACGTATTTATTACCGGGGCCCAAAAATTTTAAACAGAACACCGAAAAAGATTGCCAGTGTGAGAGGCGGAGTGTTATTTTTGTGAAAAATTGAGAGCCTGGACATTTTGCAAGTGGACTGACGAGGCACGTGATGTGCAATATTTGGATCCCAAGGGTGCGAGAAAAAGATTTACGATGAAAATATTGAATAAAAAATCGGCGCACAGATCAAAAGGTGTGGGATTTATAAAAAACCCACATTTTCTTGCGGCCTGTCCACAGAATGATATTTCTGGAATGTACCGACATGAACCATCATTTAAAAATTTAAATCAATGCGCTAATGTGTGAAAAACTCGGCAAACAGCATTTTAGTGACAGGTTGTATATATAAATAGCAGCTCACCTTTAAATACCACATTCCACCTGGTAACACCTCTCTAAAACCTTCACTCCCAAATCCCCCGCCCGAACCCCTCACCGGGATTCAGAAGTATAGAATTCGGGGTATATATTTCAGAGCATAGAAAAAGCGACGGAGAGCCCCCGGTTGCTTTCTGCACATGCGTTACGCGTTAATGCCCCACATATCCCGCGCCAGACGCGCAATATGAATCGTCAAATACGTCAACTCATCACGAGTCAGGCTCTGCTTCAACTGCATCTGCAGCACCAACAAAACCTTCTGTGCACACGCGTAGGCGCGCGGTGCATCCGCACGAAGAGCCGCCAACAAACTCGGCTGCGACACCTCATCAACATCCTCCGTGCGATTTGCGGAGGCGCGGCTCGCCCGCACAAATAAGTACCGTAGATGCGTCACAAAACGTGCCGCGCTCATCGAGTCGGGATTAATGGTCCGCTCATAGCTTGCCTCAATAATTTCAAAAACCTGCGCGAAAACCTCAGTCATGCGAAATGCCTGAGACATATCCGCTGTCGCAAATTGTGCGTTGACAAGGTGCAACGCCAAAGGAATAGCCTCATTCGGGTCTAGCTCAACCTGCAGGCGCTCGCGAACCATCTTCAAAACCGCGCGGCCGTACTCCACCTCGCGCGGGTAGAGAACAGCCACCTCCGGGGCAAGCGGATACTCCACCCGAACTCCATCACGCGCACGAACCACCGCATAGTGCAGGTGATCAGCCAGCGGAAGAATAAACGAGTTCGATAGCTCCAACACACCCTCGGCGCGCACCTTCGACTCCAGAAGAGTGGCAATCGACAGAATCTCCGCCGGAATCTCAGACAGGGTCATACTCAGACGCTCACCCGACATGCCCTGCTCCGGCACAAAGGTCTGCTCCACCGCAGACGGGTCAATCAGCTGACCCTTACGCTTACCAAAAGCAATGCCGCGACCAATCATCACGGACTCCTTGCCGTAATGATCCACAGTGAGGACAACATTATTGTTATAAATGCGGCTAATGCGCATGCGTCATCCTCCTTCATGGGTGTTGGGTCGCCAGAGCAGAAATGGCAAAATCAAAAGATACGCAAGGTGATTGAGTGTTACCTAAGCTAGTACAAATTCTACCGAAAGTTTGAAACCGTCATAAAGGGTTAACGCGCAAATGTGGGGTAAAGCTGTGTCCCAACTGTGATGAAGGTAAGCATTCCATAAGTTTGCGACTGAAAACCGACTCCCGCCCCGCCGCGAACCCTAAAATCGCGATACCCTTAATCACATGAGCAGTAAAGCAACCGAAATCGCAAAGAGTCTTCCCGCGCTAGAGCACCCGGATGGTAGCCCCATCCGCGCCCTCGTTGTTGATGACGAGGAGATGCTCAAAGAACTCGTCAGCATGGGTTTGAAAATGATTGGCTGGGAGGTGCAGTCCGCAGGTGATGGCCCCTCCGCGCTCGCGATTGCCCGCGATTGGCGTCCCGATGTGCTCGTGCTGGATATTATGATGCCCGGCTTCGACGGCCTTGAGTTGCTCTCCCGTATCCGCAAGTTCTACCCCGAAGTTCCCTGCCTCTTCCTGACCGCTAAGGATTCAGTCGATAACCGTATCGAAGGCCTTGCCGCTGGTGCGGACGACTACGTGACCAAGCCCTTCTCCATGGAAGAAGTTATGATTCGTCTGCACCGCCTGGTGCAGCGCTCAGGTGTTGCTGCCATTGACGACGCTGAGCTGGTCGTCGGCGATCTGGTGCTGAACCAGGACACCCGCGAGGTGACCCGCGGTGGTGAGCAGATCAACCTCACCGCAACCCAGTTCGACCTGCTGCGCTACCTCATGGAGAACGCGAAGCGCGTGGTCTCCAAGAGTCAGATTCTTGATAATGTCTGGAACTACGATTTTGGTGGTCAGGCAAATATTGTGGAGCTGTACATCTCGTACCTGCGTAAGAAGATTGATGTGGGCCGTGAACCAATGATTCACACCGTGCGCGGTGCTGGTTACGTGCTACGTCCCGCCGTCTAAGTTTATTCTCTGCTCTTCATATGGCGCGGTATAACACTCGGTTATGCTGCGCCGTATCAGTTATATTCCGTATTTCGAATACAGAAAGAAAGGATGTTCGTGGGCTTCTACTCACCCGGTGAACCCGCCTCCCCGGATAACGAAGCAACCCGCTCCCTGCGCGCGGGTACCCCCGCACGAGACGGTGCCGCACCTTCCCGCACGAACTTCTTCGTGCGCCTACGCGCCGCCTGGAAGAGTATGAGGAACCCCGAGGCATCCCCCGAAGAACTCGGGTACGTGCCCCACCTTCGTTCGCGCCTTATCGCCATCCTCGTGACAGCCCTCGGCATTGCATGCCTCATCATCGGCCTGTCCACCTACGTGACCCTGCAGAACTCCCTCTACCAGCAGGCACAAAGCGACCTCAAAGAAACCAGCCACCGCGTAGTGCAGCCGACCTCCCGAGACGGCAAGCGAGAAGAAGTGGACTGCAGTGACCTGCAGAAGAGCAGCTCCCTCTTTGCGCCCGGTCAGGCGTCCGGAACTATCATCACCTGCGTGGAATCCGAAGGTGCCGTAGAAATCGCCAGCAAGCTCACCAAGGAGGGCACCGTACAAACCCTCTCCACCAACGACCAGGTAACCCTCGGAACCATGGCACTCAACGCCACCAAAGAGGAAGTCCGAGAGATCAAGCTGGAATCCGGCCTGTACCTCGTGAAAATCACCCCGAAGGCTAATAGCAGCGCCGACGCCCAGGTGGTTGGTATTCCGCTCGCCAACGTGCAACAGACCCTCACTATCTTCGTGATTGTGGTAGCCCTCGGTTCCATCGCCGTGATGGTTGGTGCCGGTGTAGCGGGCTCCTACATTATTCGCGGCACCATGAAGCCCCTGGAGCGAGTCTCCGCGGTGGCAACCGATGTGGCGCACCTGGACCTGGAAGAGCACACCATCTCCTCGGCGGTGCGAGTGGAACCGCGCGATTCCGACCCGCGCACCGAAGTGGGTGCCGTGGGCTACGCCCTCAATCAGCTGCTGGATAACGTGAACTCCGCCCTCGAGGTGCGCGAACGGACTGAACACCAGATTCGGGCCTTCATTGCGGACGCCTCCCACGAGCTGCGCACGCCCCTTGCCGCCATTAAGGGGTACTCCGACATGCTCCGCTGGACCGAGCCGCTCAGTGAATCCGGTAAATCCTCCCTGGCGCGTATCGACTCGCAGACCGAACGTATGTCACGCCTCGTGGAGGACCTGCTGACCCTCGCTCGCCTGGATGAAGGCCGTGAACCCAAGTTTGAGCTCGTCGATCTGACTGAACTGGTGCTTGAATGTACCTCCGACATGCAGGCTGCCGCGCGCACCCACGAATGGCACCTGAACCTATCCGACGAGCCGGTTGAGGTCGTGGCGGATCGATCCCAGATTCAACGCGTCATCTTGAACCTGCTCTCGAATGCCCGCAAGCACACCGATGAAGGTACGCGTGTGACTGCGGGCCTGGCTGTGGATACTGCACGCCGTGAAGCTGTAGTGACTGTGAGTGATAACGGTCCGGGTATTGCCCCTGACTTCTTGCCGAAGATTTTTGACCGCTTCACCCGCGCCGATAAGGCACGCTCCGGTTCGGTTGGAACCACTGGTCTGGGGTTGGCGATTGTGCAGGCGATTGTGCAGGCGCACGGCGGTTCGATTCAGGTGCAGAGCCAGCCTGGGCATACGGTCTTTACGGTGCGTCTGCCTTTAGAAGCGGCGCGCGCCTAACGCACCTGCTTGGTGGCTCACTGAGCGGGTAGCCGGGTGAGCGCTCGAGGGTGGGGTGTGTTGTGCGCTCCTCACCCCTTTGGTGTGTTTTTTAGGGTGTTCTAGCGTTCTGGCAGGCTAAAATACTAAATCACATATTGATTAAACATTAAATCTTCACCTCAAGTTTATTGCCTCGAGTGCAAATATATGGTGAATCTAACCCCCAAATAGTTACTCTCAGTGAAACATTGCGCGTATTGTAAAAAGCATGGCTAATCTTGTTGAATCCCCCGCAAACATCACGGACAAGCGTTCCGCCCGCAAGGCAGAGAACCGCATTGCAATCGTTGAGGCAGCAGAATCCCTCATCCTTGAGGGCGGCTACGGCGCCCTCAACACAGAAGCACTCGCAGAACGCGCAGGCGTCTCCCGCCGCACCATCTTCAACCACTTCGCCTCCGTAGACGACGTGCTGGTCACCCGCATGAACCAGTACTTCAATCGCATCTTCGAAAAATGCGACTTCACCGTCTCCGGTGAAAACGCAAGCATGGAAGCCGAAATGCTCTCCATCGCCCGCAAGGTCTTCATGAGCAACACCCTCGAAGAGTACATCGCACCCTTCGTACACCTGCTCTACGCCCTCGAAATGGACAGCCCCGCGAAGTTCGAAGAATACTCGCACGTCATCCTTGAGCGCACCTACGACATCTTCCTCGAACAGTACCTCGCGGCATACCCTGACCTGCCATACCTGCGCGTGGCAGTCTTCGCCTCCAACCTCTCCGAAACCATTGGTGAAGGCATCTACTACTACCTCACCCGCGCCGAAGAAATAACCGCCAAGGTCTCAGTGGAAGCCCCCGAAAGCATCCACCCCGAAGCGCTCGCCATTGAAACAATGCGCCAGTGCGTACTCGAAGCACTCGATTACCTGAGTCGTCTGGTCCAGGGCGAATTCGCAAGCTAAGCCCCATAGCTTCAACGCTCAAACACTCTCGCTCGGGCAACTCATGTACAGGTCCCCGGGGCGGGGTATTTTTTGCCCAAAACAGGTAGTAGCGTTCGTAGTGCGGGGCAAAACTGCTCGGTAAAACGGCAGGGCAAACACTACACGCACCCAACCACCTCACCGCTCCCTACTCTTCACTCAACTTCAAAGGACTAAATCATGGCTACATGGCTCTACCGCATCGGTGAAGCCGCTGCCCGTCGTGCATGGACTGTCATCCTTATCTGGGCACTCATCATTGCCGGTGTAGCGGGTGCCTATGCCGTGTTCCACGGCAAGCTCAGCAATACCTTCACCATGCCTGGAACGCAGACCCAGCAGCTCTCCGATGAGCTTGCACAGCGCTTCCCCAGCGCCAACCGCGGCTCCGGTCAGATCATTCTTACGACCGGTGATGGCACCGGCCTCACCGAAGAGCAGAAGCAGGCATTCTCCACCGCACTGCGTGCACTGCCCAGTGAGGTACCTTCTGTGGATGCGGTCACCGACCCGTTCACCACCACCTCCAAGCTCGCAGAAGCAAAAACCCGGCTCGACGAGGCGCACGCCAAAATTGACGCCGCCCCCTCCCAGATGGAGGACGGCAAAAAGCAGCTGAATACCGCCGCCTCGCAGCTTGAGGTAGGTATGAAGCAGATTGCCGACAACGAGAAGAAACTCGACGACTCACAAGCACAGATTAGTGCGGGTCAGGAGCAGGTCGCCTCTGCACAGAAGCAGCTGGATGACGCGCAGGCACAGCTGAAGGGCGGCTACGCCCAGGCGGAGGCGGCAGGCTCACCCGCCGCCACGATCGAGCAACTCGATGCTCAGCAAGCGCAGCTGACCGAGCAGCAGGATGCCCTCAATCAGCAACGCGATACCCTGACCGAGAGCCAGAAGCAGGTTGATGCGGGCCGTGCAGAAATTGCCTCTAAGAAGGACGAGCTGGCTGAGGGCCAGAAGAAGCTGGATGAGCAACGCAACCAGCTGCAGAAGACTGAGAGTGAGCTGCCGGCGCAGCGTGAGCAGTTAGAGCGCCAGCAGAAGCTCTACGACTTTGCCTCCGGCTACCGTATGGTCTCTGAGGATCAGTCCACGGCGATTGCGACTGTCTCGTTTAAGAAGAAGATTTACGAGGTGCCATCCACTGAACTGCAGAAGGTCATGTCCAATCTCGAGTCGGCGAACCTGCACGGGGCGATCATCCAGTTTGACGTGAATCTGAGTGAATCCGCGCTAGGCGGCGGCTCACACACCGGTGAGGTTGCGGGCATGGTCATCGCCTTCATCGTGCTCATGGTCATGCTCGGCACCCTCGTGGCTGCTGGCCTGCCGATTCTCATGTCTCTGGTGGGCGTGGTGGTGGGTGTGCTCGGTACGCTTTCCCTCTCTTCCGTTGTGGAGATGAGCTCCACAGCCTACACCCTGGGCCTGATGCTTGGCTTGGCGGTCGGTATCGACTATTCGCTGTTCATTCTGAACCGCTACCGCACGAACCTGCTGGACGGTCTGCCGAAGATCCAGGCAATTGCCCTGGCGAACGGCACGAGCGGTAACGCCGTGATTTTTGCGGCGAGCACTGTGATTATTGCACTCGTAGCGCTAAATGTGACCGGTATTCCCTTCCTGGGCGTGATGGGTAATGCCGCTGCGTTCTGCGTGGTTGTTGCCGCCCTAATCGCGGTGACGCTTACCCCGGCGGTGCTGTCCCTGGCGAGTACCAAAATCATGTCGAAGAAGCTGTGGGCTTCCATAGACACCCCGCAGAAAATTGCGGAACGCCGCGCGCGGGATGCCGAACGTACCGAGAAGCCGAACGGCTGGTTGCGCCTCGTGCTGGCGCGTCCGCTACTGACTCTGGTGGTCGGTACGCTGGCGCTGCTGGCGGTTGCCGCCCCCATGTCTCAGATGCGCCTGGGCCTGCCGGACGCCTCGAACTACCCCTCCGATAGCGCCGCGTACAAGTCGTATGCGCTGGTCAAGGACAAGTTCGGTGAGGGTATGAGTGCCCCGCTGATTGCGGTCGCGCACACGCCCGCGAACATGAGCGAGGAGCATGCTCAGCAGGCGCAAATTGATATCGCCTCTGCGGTGAAGGAACGCGGCGGTGCGAACGTGCAGGCTGTGGTTCCCGGCGGCATGACCGATGACCGTACCCTCATGATTTTCCAGGTGATTCCTGCCTATAGCGCAAGCTCTGTGGAGACTGAAGAGCTCGTCCACGAGCTGCGTTCCGTGACCGTTCCGGTTCAGGGCTCTAAGGTGTCTCTCGGCATTGCGGGTCAGACCAGCGGCAATATTGACGTCTCCGAGGTGCTTGCCCAGAAGCTACCCCTGTACCTGGGCGTGGTAATGGGGCTGTCCTTCCTGGTGCTGATTCTGGTGTTCCGTTCGATTATGGTTCCGCTGGTTGCCTCGGTGGGCTTCCTTTTCTCGGTGCTGGCGAGCTTCGGCGCCGTGGTGTCGATTTACCAGTTAGGCTTCATGAGCTTCCTCTTCGGGGTTGACCACCCGGGTCCGGTGCTGTCTTTCCTGCCGACCCTGCTCATCGGTATTCTTTTCGGTCTTGCCATGGATTACCAGATGTTCCTGGTGACCGGTATGCGTGAAGCGTACGTGCACGGCAAGGATGCGACGACCGCCATTGTGAGCGGCTACAACCATGCGGTGCGTGTGGTGGTGGCTGCCGCGATTATCATGATTTCAGTGTTTGGTGGCTTCATCTTTGCTGATTCGACCATGATCCGCCCGATGGGCTTTGGTTTGGCGTTCGGTGTGTTCGTGGATGCGTTCATTGTTCGCATGACGCTGACCCCGGCGATTATGGCTCTGCTGGGCGATAAGGCGTGGTGGATGCCGAAGTGGCTGGATCGCCTCACTCCGAATATGGATGTTGAGGGCGCCGCACTGAGTGAGAAGATTCAGCATGGGCGCGACTCTGCTGCTACTGACTCGGGTAACAAGCTCGGGTAAGAGTAAAGTATTTAGTGTGCGCTATAGCGCACACTAAATACTTATGCGATGCGAAAGGGCAGGTGCACGGTGATGAGGAGCCGCGCGAGTATCCAACAGAGGATAGGAAGCGTTCTGAACCGTGTGCCTGCCCCTTTTCTTGTCTTTCTAGGTGGTGGCACGGGTACGCTGTGTCGCGTGTATACCCCCGGCGGCGTGCTGGTGGCGAACCTGCTGGGGTCGTTCACGCTGGGTCTGTTGACGGTGGTGTGGAATGCCTACGCGCGCCGTGACGGTGAGGATCGGATTCATTCGTTCCGCCTACTGTTTGGTGCCGGTATGATGGGTGGATACACAACGTATTCTTCAATTGCGGCGGTAGTAGCGCAGACGATTTTTCTGCCGTACACGGTGCATAGCGGGTATATGGTGTTGGCGGTGCTAGTGCTGCTTGTGGGTGGTTTAGTTGCCGCCGCTGCGGGCATGCTGATGGGGCGTTTTGTGGCGTTCCGTCTGGTGCCTGCCAGTGATGTTGAGGAGGGCCGCTAATGTTTTTTGCTCTGATGGTTTTCCTCTGCGGCGGTCTGGGCGCTATGGCCCGCTTCTTTGTGGATAAGGCGATGTCGCCTCGCCTGCGTACGGAGTTGTCGATTATTAGCCCGGTGTTCGTCATTAACCTGGTGGGTTCGTTCTTCTATGGGTTGCTGATTATGCCGGTGTCTAATCCTCGTGCGCTGGGCGTTCACTATAACGCTACGGATCAGGTGGCGTTCTGGTGCACGGTGATTACGACCGGTCTACTGGGTGGCTTTACGACATTTTCGACTGCCATGGTGGAAGCACTGACTGCCCGCTCTGAGGGTAAGATGGTGAAGTTTCTGATGCTCTGGCTGGTGCAGGTGCTTGGTGCGATGGTGGCTGCGATTGCGGGTGCCTTCGTGTTCGTGTTGCTTTTTGGGCGTTATATTGCTCCGGTGTTTCCGTTGGATGTTTTGTACTGATGGGACCAGCTGTGGCGATTCTCATGGCGTGTTGGGTGCCGTACAGATTTTTCACAGTTTCCCTAGGGTGAGCCATAGGGCAGTCTTTTACACTGGTGGTGAAAGATATGCGGCGGGTATGAACAATAACCCGCTATATACCATCAAGAATACATATTAGAACAGGCATATATACAGGTGGAGTTCATATAAATCACTCTCACGACCCAAGGAACACACAGCATGCAGGAACTACTCAGTAAACATATGATTGGCACCTTCGCTATCGAGATTGCGGCACTCACAGTCGCGCTCTCCATCATCGGATTTATTGCTATGCGCCTGCGTGCCAAGAAGACCGGTCGAGTGCACGGCGTCCGCCAGTACCTGCTGACTGCGTCCTTCGCGCTGTTCCTCGCCTCAATTCTTTCACTGACGCTAACTCCGATTGGTGGCGCAAATAGCGTCACGAACCCTGAGCTGTACTACCCGCGCTTCTATGTGGGCTGGAGCTGGCAGCAGGCGTGGGAGCTGACTGCCGGCATGGGTCTGAACCGCTTCGCAACCACCGTGTATGCGCAGCTCTTCTTCAATGTCGCCATGTTCATCCCCTTGGGCTTCTTTACTGCGGGCTGCCTGCGCTGGGGTCTGCGCGCCACGGCGCTGAGTGGCTTCGCGTTGTCGAGCTTTATTGAGTTGAGCCAGTTGACCGGTAACTGGGGTCTGGCGGGCTTCACCTACCGCACTTTCGATGTGGATGACATTGTGAATAACACTGCTGGCGCGGTCTTTGGCGCGGTCTGCATCTGGGTGGTGCGCGCGATTCAGAAGCGCCGCGCGGCTAAGCATGACCGGGTGCTGGAAATGGCTAACGCCGCCGCGTAGAATCCTCTGAAACTCCCCAAACTCCCTTCCGCGAGGGGTTCGCTGTTTTTAGGTGCAACCTCGCCGGATAAATCTACTCAGATATACCCGGCTAGATGAAACCTTAGACAGGGAAGTTCCCAAACGGGAAGACTAGCCGTCTTCGGTCACCAGGTTGACGATGCGGATACTACGGTTGCCCTTGATCTCCTCAGGCATCAGGATCGGCATGGAACCGGTCGGCGTGTATGTTGCCGCGCGTGCCGCCGCGGTAGCGTGGGTGTCTTCATACTCGGGGATAACCTCGGAGCTGGGTGTGCGGTACAGGTGGCTATTGGCCCACCACGCAAAATGCAGAATCGCAATCGTCAGAGCGCTGGAAACGAACAACCACGGGCTGACCTGACCCTCGTAGTAGAGCTTGAAGAACGCGCCACCCATGAAACCACCGGCAATCGGGCCGCAGATCGGAACCCACGTATAGAACCAGTGCGAAGTGCCTTTATCGTGGATGGGCAGCAGGGCGTGCATGAGGCGCGGACCGAAGTCACGGGCGGGGTTGAGGCGGCCGCCGGAGTATGCGTGGGAGGCGTAGACACCGAAGGTGACGGCGAATCCCCAACCGAAGGCAATGGTGAAGAAGTTGTCGCCGTGGCCTTTGGATCGGCGAAGTTCGACGTTGGCGATGACGCCGCAGCCGATGGTGCACATGATGAGCGTGCCGAGGAATTCGGCGAGGTAGGGGCTGATGGTGTACACGGGATGTCCTTCAGGTAGTGAAGTGCAGGTGGTGCAGTGCCGAGCGCGAGGGGGTGTGATTTTGTGTGTGCTATGCCACATGGGTAGCATGTGTAACCTTCGGCATCTATGGAATCCTGAATACCCTGGGAGGGCAATACTTTAGTGTTATTTCACCCTTATACATAAGCGATTTTTCGGGTTTTTCATTTAAAAATAAATGTGGAAGATGAGGGAGAAACCAGTCATAGTCCACACCGTGGACTCACTCCCTCAGTTTGCGGTTTCTCCCCATGGTTGATTCCACGGCTCAATCAACACTCGCCCCCGCCATCAGCACAGAATGCCCGGGCACCCCAATGGGGTGCCCGGGCAGATTCTAGAATTTCTAGGTTATGGCGGTTTTGGGCAACTCGTGCGAGCCGCCGTGGACTGGCTGTTACGCTGCTACACGGTTGCTACTTGTACTACTTGGCGCTCGCCCAGTCGAGAATCGCCTCGAAGAAGCGCTCACATTCGCTCAACTGCTCCAGCTCAATCCACTCGTTCGGAGTGTGCGCCTGGGCAATATCGCCGGGGCCGCAAATGATGCTCTGCACGCCGGCACGCTGGAACTGGCCCGCCTCGGTGCCGTAGGTGACCTTCTGCGGTGCACCGTCGGTGCCCAGCCACTCGTGCACCAGGTGAATGAGCGGCGCGTCGTCTTCGGTACCCAGGCCCGGCACGGCGGCGAGTAGCTCGTGCTTCACACTCACGCGTGAGGTGAGGCTACCGGGCTGTGCGCCGGTCAGCTTCTCGGCGCGTGCGGCGCGTGCCTGCAAATCCGGCAGGATCACCTCTGAAAGCTCGCGGTCAATGCGCTCCACGAAGGACTCGGTGGTCACCTGCGGCAGGGTGCGCACATCGTACTCTACGACCGCCTGCTCGGCGACGATGTTGTACTGCAGACCGCCAGTAGCCAGGTTCACGCTACCGGTGGAGTGGGGAATGATGAACGACTCGTCGTAGGGGCCTTCTTCTTCCCACTGGTCCGCCATGTCGGTGAAGAAGGTGATGAATTCGCCGGCTGCGGCGACCGCATTCACGCCGTGGGTTGCCAGGGAGCCGTGTTTGGGCACGCCGGTGAAGGTGACGCGGCCGCGGTGCGCGCCCTTGTGCGCGGAGATAATGCGCATGCTGGAGGGCTCACCAACAATCGCGTAGTCGGGGGCGAGGTCGCGCGCCACGAACTCCTCAATGAGGGAGGGCGCACCGATGCAACCGATTTCTTCATCGTAGGAGAACGCGAAGTGCAGGGGAGTGCGCAGCTTCGCCTCGGCAACGCGCGGCAGCAGCCAGAGCGCCACGGCGAGGAAGCCTTTCATGTCGCATACACCGCGGCCGTAGGCGCGGGTACCCTCCACGCGCAGGGTGAACGGGTCTGCGTCCCATGCCTGACCCGCAACGGGTACAACGTCCGTGTGGCCGGAGAGGATAACGCCGCCGCGGGTGGTGCCGTCAGTAGCGGGAATCGTGACCAGTAGGTTAGCGCGGGTGCCGTCCTCATTGTAGGTGCGCACACCGCTGTAGCCGTAGCGGGCAAATTCGGCTTCGACGAGCTCAATGAGTTCCAGGTTGGAGGTTCCGGAGACAGTGGGGATCGCGATGAGCTTTTCGAGCCAGGGGAGGGATGCGGGCTGGGTAGTCTGAGCCGTCATGACTGTTCCTTCTGAGCTGTATTGGGTGCGCTGTGCCATCGTGTGCCGTATGCGCTTTTATGTTTAGGGTACGCCGCGGGGCGGTATTCGTCGCTTCATGGTCGTCGAATACCGCCCCGTGACCCCTGCGCGGGGGTTAGATGCTGTAGTTGTTCACGTTGGAGTGGTCACCCAGCGCGTGGAAGTTACGCGAGTGGTAGACCAGCGGGGTGCCTTCGCAATCGTTACGGATGAACTCTTCAACCTGGGCGGTGAAGACGATTGCGGGACCAGCCTCAACGCGGCTGAGCGGGGTTGCGCGCAGAACGCGGCGTACGCCGTGGACGAGTGGCTCGCCGGTGTGGACGAATTCCCAGGCGCTAGTGTCTTCGAAGCGGGGGTAATCGTGGGTGGCGAAGTTCTTGGCGATGGTGACATTCTCAGCGTCGAGCATGTGCACGAGGAAGGAGGAGGAGGCAGCGATCTTTGCTGCGGATCCGCTATTTGCCTTCAGGGAGAAGGCGATGATGGCGGGGTCTGCGGACACGGAGGTCAGGGAGGAGGCGGTGAAGCCTGCCGGTTCACCGTTTTCGTCGGTTGCGGTGATGATGGCGACGCCTGCGGGCTGGTGGCCGAAGGCTAGTTTGAATTGTTCGGAGGTATCGGCGATGAGCGCCTGTGCTGCAACGGTTTCGGTCATAATCGACCCTTTCTTCTGCGGCTGCGTTTGAGGGTTCGTCCTGTGGTGTTTGCTCTGGGCGACCCTTTAGTTAAGGGGAGATATGTTCAGAGTAAAGGTAAAGGATGCCGAACACCTTATTTATTGCCCTATGTTTCTTAGGCGAACCTTTCGTGACATTGGGTGTGAAATATTACGTCATAATCTTCGTCTTTTGGGAGCTTCGAAGATGCACTTCGCCGATTGCCCCGCATTAGGGCCTGAGTAGCGGGTTGTGGGTGCTATCCCTCTCTCTTCTGCGGGGTTTCGCGGGGTGTAGAGGCCTCTGAGGTATCCTTGCTAGGTACTTGAAAGCGTTTCGTGCCCCGTATTTGAGGGTTTTTTGGTGCGTGAACTGTGGTGAGATGAGGATTAATGAGCTGGTTGGCAACTATTCCGCTACTCCTTTTTGCGGTCATGTTGGCTTTTGGCCCCGGCTATGCAATGGGCTGGGCGTTGCGTGTTCCTGCACGTCTGCGTGTTTTTTACGCACCGTTGCTGACGTTTGCCCTAGTGACTGTCTCTGCGATTGTGCTGGGTAAGACCGGTATTCCGTGGAGCCTGATTTCTTTCGTGCTGGTCGCTGCAGTGCTGGTGGCTGCGGCTGCTGGTCTCATGTGGCTGGTGGGTCGCCGTTGGCCTGCTCTGGCGTCTGTTTCGTGGCCGGGTAATGATGTTCCTGTCGCGTGGCCGGTGGTGGGTGCAGTACTGGGGGGTTTCCTGGTACTGCACATGACCGAGGACATGGTGTTCGGTCCGGAGGCGTTCTCGCAGACCCTCGATAACTCCTACCACATGAACGCGATCCGCTGGATTCAGGAGCACGGCGACGCCTCCAGCCTGACCATGGGCGCTGTCTCCGGCATGAACCAGGAGCCGTACTTCTACCCCGCCGGTTGGCACGATTTCGTGTACCTGATTTACAACACCACCGGCACGAGCATTGCTACGGCAACCATCGTCATGATTCTGCTGGTGGCGGGCATTATCTGGCCTTGCTCCCTGGTGGCAATGTGCTTGAGCATTCCGCATCTGCGCCGCCTGCAGGCGCTCGCCATTCCGGCACTGACCTGCGGTTTCTTTGCGTTCCCCGGTCTGTTGCTGTTCTGGGGCGTGCTGTTCCCGAACCTTCTTGGTTACGCCCTACTACCCGCGTTCGTGGCGCTGCTGTCGCACATGATTCAGGTAATGGCGCGCCGCGAGTACTCCCTCGTGCTGTCCCTGTCGCTGACGATTCTGGTGGGTCTGGGCGGTTTGGCTCTGGTGCATCCGAACGCGGTGGTTTCTGCCGCAGTGTTTGCGGTGCCCATGCTTCTGGGCGGCGTGGTGCAGGTTCTGCGGACTCGTGGCGCGTCCACGCGTGAGCGTCTGGTGGGTACCGGCGTGCTGGTTGCCCTGATCGCCGGATGCGTCACCGCCTGGTCCGTGCTGCGCCCGAGCCAGGAGGCGAGCGAACTGTGGACCTCCATCATGGGCGAAGGCGAGGCGGTCTACCAGTTCCTGTTCCTGGGCCTGGAGAACGCGAACCCGCTGGGTGGTAATTTTGCTCCCGCCTACCTGGTCGGTTTCTTGGCGCTGTGGGGCGTTGGCTACCTGCTGTATAAGCGCCGTAACCTGTGGCTGATTGGCAGCTGGATGCTGGTCGGCTACATGTGGATTATTGCGGCTTCGGTGCCGCGCGGTGACTTCCGCCTGCTGATGGTAGGCCCCTGGTACACCGACCACTTCCGCCTGGCGGCGCTGGTGGTGTTCCCCTCCGTGCTTCTTGCCGGTATTGGCCTGGGCGGTGCCGTGGAGGGCATCTTCGTGCGCATCATGCACGCTATTCCGCGTGAGAAGCACGCGAAGGTCGCCCCGGCAATGATGGGTGCCGCCATGGTGCTGGTGCTCGCGGTTGCGGGCCTGTCCTCGCGTACCCCCGCAATGCATGACGCAACCCTCGAGGTGGCGAAGAGGTACCAGGTGACCCCGACCTCCGACATCCTGAACCAGGATGAGATGAACGTCATTAACGAGATTCCGAAGATCGTGCCCAAGGGCGACACCATCGTGAACAACCCCTGGGACGGTAGCGCCTACATTTACGCGCTGGCTGACCGCCACCTGACCAGCTACCACTTCGAGTTCCAGACCTCCCCGAAGTACGCGGCGATCCTGAACGATTTGAAGGACGCCCGCACGAACCCGGAAGTCTGCCGCGAGGTGAACCAGTACAAGGCTCACTGGTACGTGCACCTGGAGAACCAGGGCAACTTCGGCCCCAGCGAGCAGAAGAACTATGACGGCCTGGTGGCTGCTATCGACACGGACGTTCTGACCCCGGTGTACTCCTCAGGCCCGATGACTCTGTACCGCATTAGCGCCTGCGATAACTAATGCGCTAACTAGAAGGTGCGCCAACACCCCCTTATAGAGCGTATGCATCTCAGAGAATAAGTGGTGCAGTCTACAATCTGTCACCAAATCTTAGATGCCGCGGAACCACTGATATGATGAAAACCGGTATGTCCACTAGGGCATACCGGCTTTCACACGCACGGTAAGACACATTCATTAGGAGGGGTAACTGCCCTATGGGTTCTCCCGCACCGCCTCTCACCCCACTCACTTCACCTCGTACGCTGGTGATTATGCCCGCCTGGAACGAGGAAGAAGCACTGCCCGGCAGCATCGCTGAACTGAAGGAGACGGTACCCTACGTGGACCTGGTGGTGGTCAATGACGGCTCCACCGACAACACCTCCGCTGTGGCTCGTGAGGCGGGCGCTTTTGTGATTGACCTGCCCTACAACATGGGTGTGGGTGCCGCCATGCGCACCGGCTACAAGTACGCGCAGCGCATGGGCTACGACTACGCCATGCAGGTCGATTCGGACGGTCAGCACCACCCCGAGAGTATCCCTTCACTCATCGAGGCGGTGCAGGGTTACGACATCGTGATTGGTTCCCGTTTCGCTGATGGTGCGGCTGACTACGAGGTGTCCGGCCCGCGCAAGTGGGCGATGGGCCTGCTGTCGTTCCTGTTCACCCGCTCGGCGGGTACCCCGTTCACGGACGTGACGAGCGGTTTTAAGATCGCTAACCGCCGCGGTATCGACTTCTACTGCCGTAACCTGCCCGCCGAATACCTGGGCGATACGATCGACATCACCGCCATGGCTATTAACAATGGCTTGAAGGTGCGTCAGGTGCCGGTGCATATGCGTGAACGTCAGGGAGGTACCCCCTCCTCCGGTCCGCTGAAGTCTGCTGTCTATCTGGTTCGTTCACTGTTTGCCTACGGCATTTCGGTGAGCCGCCGTCCTGAGGAGAAGTAGCCGTGAGCGCCAGTGTTTTCTTCTTGATCCTTGCCGTACTGATCTGCACTTTCGTGGTGATTCAGGTGCGTAACCAGCGCATGAAGGAGCGGTACGCCGCCCTATGGCTGATTATTGGTACCACCATTATTGTGTTGGGTGTTTTCCCGAATCTTCTGAATGGTGTGGCGCATTTTGTGGGCGTCGCCCTGCCGGTGAATCTGCTGTTCCTCCTGTCTATTCTGCTGCTGATGGGTGTGAGTATTCACCTGACTCTGGAGCTGTCGCGCCTGTCGGAGAAGACCCGCATTCTGGCTGAGGAAGTCGCCATCCTGAAGGCGCTTCAGGAGCAGCCGGAGGGCGCTGCCGGTGCGAAAAAGCGTAACCAGCAGGAATCTTAAAAGCTTTACTGTCGAACTTTTCACCCCTTTGTGAGTTGGAGTAATACCTCATGACCGTTGATATTCTGTTCCCCTACTACGGCGACGTCGCCATGATGAAGCAGGCTGTGCTGTCTGTGGTCGGTCAGACCAACCCGGACTGGCGCCTGATTGTTGTTGATGACGGCTACCCGGACGACTCGATTCCCGGCTGGTTCGAGTCGCTGAAGGACGAGCGCATCACCTATATGCGTAATGAAACCAACCTGGGTGCGAACGCGAACTACTGCAAGTGCCTGACCTTTGTGGAGAACGAGCTGGTCACCGTCATGGGTGCTGACGACGTCATGCTCCCCAACTATGTGCAGTGGCTCGTGGATGCGGCGGCTAAGCACCCTGAGGCGTCCATTTTCCAGCCCGGCGTGGTCGTGATTGATGAGAACAACGGCCTGTCGAACACTCTGGTGGAGCAGACTAAGGCGTTCTACCGCCCCAAGGGTGAGGCTGTTCTGCAGGGGGAGGAGCTGGCTACCTCCCTGCTGCGCGGCGCGTGGTTCTACTTCCCCTCCCTGGGTTGGCGTAAGGACGCTATCGTGGGCACCGGCTTCCGTGAGGGCCTGAACGTTATCCAGGACATGGCGCTGATCCTCGACATTACGATGCGCGGCGGCTCCCTGTACTACGATCCGCAGGTTGCGTTCATGTACCGCCGCCACGGTGGTTCTGACTCGTCCTGGCGTGCCCTGGAGGGTACCCGCTTTGAGGAGGAGCGCCGCTACTACAACACCATGGTTGAAGAGATGACTGCCCTGGGTTGGACGAAGGCTGCTCGTGTGGCGCGTATTCGCTTCTCCTCGCGTGCTCACGCGCTGACTCTGCTACCGAAGGCGGCTCTGGCGAAGAAGTGGCAGGGTGTTAAGAACCTTGCTGAGCATGTGGTGAAGTAAACTCTATATTTGTGTGCGGTGCGTCGTACATCCTGCGATGGATGTGCGGCGCATCTGCGTATGTAATGATGATTTGTGTTGGCGGCTATGTTGGCGGCCTGGAACGAGGAGGATGCAGTGAGCGAGTCGGTGCAGCACCCCGATAAGAGTGGGGTGGAGGAACAAACCTCCGAAAAGACTCAGTTGTCGGGCACGGTTACCCGCTACCAGTCCCTGGCGCTTTTGGGTTCGTCCCTGTTGGCGGCGGTCTCCACACTGGTGGTGACTATGATTGCTCAGCGTGCCCTGAACGGTTCGGAGCTGACGGAGTTCCTGCTCTTTTGGGCGGCGCTTTTCACGGTGACGGGTATTATCACGGGTATTCAGCCGGAGATTACGCGTGCGGTGGGTACGGCACGCACTCATACTGTAACTGACAGGGCGGTATCGGGCAGCGCTACATCTGCTGAGGGTTCCGTGTCGCAGGGCGCTCTCGTGATTACGGTAACCGCGGCTTTGGGCGCTATCGCCGCCGCATTGGTGCTGGTGAGCTCCCCATTGTGGGCAGACCAGCAGATTCCGCATTCGGCGGCGATTGGTGTAATCGTTATGGCGGTGGGCGTGTTCCTCTACGCCCTGCAGGCGACCATCAGTGGCGTGACCGCCGGTGAGGACCGCTGGTACCTTTTCGCGGCGGTAGGCGGCCTGGAATCGGTCGGGCGCCTCATCCTCATCCTTGCGGCTGCGCTCATGATTCCTTCTCTTGCCGGTCTTGAGGTGGCAATCGTCGTGCCGATGGGCCTGTGGCTCATCCTGGCGCTCGCGACCGTCTCGGGTCGCCGCCTGTGGGTTGCCCGCGCCGATGTGCCCGCGCGCCGTCTGAGCGCCAATATCCTCTGGTCGTTCCTGTCCTCTGCCGCCGCGGCTGTACTGATGATGGGCTTCCCGAACGTGCTGAAGGCGAGCAGCACCGCAGAGAGCGAACCGGTCGTGCTGGGCACCCTGATCCTGGCGATTTCCATTACCCGTTCGCCGATTATGATTCCCCTGCAGGCGTTCCAGGGTGTGGCGGTTTCTGCCTTCTTGAAGCAGAGCCACCGCCCCGTAGCGGCGTTCATTAAGCCTGCCGCCGTCGTGGTGGTTGTGGGCGCTGTAGGCGCGTTGGCGGCGTACGTGGTGGGTCCGCTGCTGTTCCGCCTGATTTACCCGCCTGCTACAGGTGCAGAGTCCGCCTACGAGGTGGCAGCCTCCGGCATCACCCTGGGTGCGCTGGTCTTCGCCTCGGCACTGCTGGCGCTCATGACCCTCTCGGGCAATATGGCGCTCGCAGTGAACCAGCACCGCATCTACCTTGCCGGCTGGGTGGTTGCCGCGGCGGTGACATTGAGCCTGGCATTCTTGGTCCCCACCCCGCTGGTACCGCGCGCTATTGTGGCGCTGGCGGTTGGCCCGGTCTGCGGTTTTGTGGTGCACATGGTGGGTGTGTCTTTGGCATCCCGCACGAAAGAAGCTCGCGCCGAAGAAACCCACGCGGAGTAGTTTAAAACCTCTGATTAAAAACCTACGGGAGGGGTACGTACGTCACGTACGTTCCCCTCCCAACGTTTTACCCCGGTAGGCGGATCACCGCTAGGGAATCAGCCACTTACGAACCGGCGGAATCCAGCGCAGTAGCCACACCAGAACCAGCGAAGAAGCCCACACCAGCAGCGCGTAGGGTGCCTCCAGGCGGTAATCCACCAGCGGCCAACCGTAGGCGGCGAGGCCCTGAATAATCAGCAGGTGAATCAGGTACACACCAAAAGTCAGAGCCGAGAGCTTACGCAGACCCGTCTGAACCGCCTCCGGCAGGCGATTCAGCGGCAGAGACTTGAAGAATACAAAAACCGCCGAAGCCCAGAAAATCGTCGGAACAGACAGGTACTCGGTCGCCAAACCGCCCAGGCCCTGGTGGTTCAGCACCAGGTACGGGCCCACCAGAATATGCGTGAGCGAACCGGCAACACCCAGCACATAGATGACCAGACGCCACGGCAGGCTAAACTCCGTATTCGCCAGCGCGTAACCCAGGAAGCAGAAGCCCACATACCCCACGATGGGTGCCGAGAACTCCGGCATAAACTGCGGGTTAATCTTCTGCAGAGAAGCAGTCGCAATGGGCATCAGCAGACCCAAAGCCGCCATCAGCCACGCCAGCTGCACCTTCTTCTCACCGGCACCACGCAGGGCGTACGAGAAGATCGGCAACACCAGGTACACGCCGATGAGTGCTTCCAAATACCAGAGGGTCACGCCCACCTTGTTTGGTGCCAACAGCACCGCCAGAATCTCCTCACCCGTGGGCAGGGGAGTGTGCTTAAACCAGCTGCGCGCAAAGAGGTACACCTGACCCCACACCAGTAGCGGAATCAGAATCTTCGTGAAACGCTTCTTATAGAACGTGCCGACGCTCTCACGGTTCGTGAAATTCAGCAGGGTAATACCCGAGGCCATGAAGAAAAGCGGCACTGCAGCCACCGCGGTACCCGACAGGATATTCTCGAGAACCCAACCGGGCGAATCATAATCCACCCGGTAGTTGAACCGCACATGCAACGCCACCACGCAGATAATGGCGAGAACATTAATGAGGTCCAGATACACCTTTCGCGCAGGTCTGGGGCGCGCGGCAGGCACCTGAGACTCAGGCTGAGCATCCGCAGGTTGAGAGAACGCCACCTGCGCCGATGCAGGTTTGGAGGACATGAAAATCCGCTCCAATCAATGTGTGTGAGTGTGATGAAAAATGGGTGCATGCACCCGAATTCTAGAGGTTATAGACCCGCTTAACGTACGCACCATACAGCAGACGGTACAGTGTCGTGCTGGTCTTCAACAGTAGACCGGCGGCACCAAAAACCGGGCGGATGGGCAACGCAAGCAGTGCATCGCGCACCGTAAAACCACTACGGCAACCCGCCAGTACAGCCGGTGCGCTCTCACCGCCCACAATCAGTGCCTGCTGCGCATTATTCAGGTACGCAAGAACCCGGGCAATCGTCAGCGCCTCCTGACCGGCAGGCAGATGATACGTGCTCGTACGCTGCAGAGACTTCTCAAAATACTCCAGCAGGCGGGCAGTCTCAGATAGGGGAGTAATACGGCTCCATGTCAGGCTTGCCGCGCTCACAGCGTAAGCGTACAGTGGCTCATCGATGATGGTCACGCTCTGTGCTCGCAGGTAGCAGTCCAGTAGCGCGCATTCGTCCTCAGCACGTTCAATCTGGGGGTACCTGACGTTCTCAAATAGTTCGCGGCGAATAATCTTATCCCAGGCGTAAGGAGACAGCTCGTCCTTGAGTAGAGCAAATGCCGCCTCCTGACCAGTCATGGTGCCGGGGGAGCCCTTCAGACGCTTCCTGTTAGCACCATTGGTTGCCACCATATTGTGGGCGCAATTGACCACCTGCGCACCAGTACGCTCGGCGTGGTAGTGCAGGCGCTCCAGGAAGGTCGGGTAGAGAGCATCGTCAGAATCGGGGAAAGTCACCCACTCGCCACGTGCGTGGTCGAGACCTTGGTTACGCATTGCAGACAGGCCCTGATTCTTGGGGTTATTGAACACGCGCACGCGCTCATCCGGGTTCTGCTGCAGATACTCGGCAATCAGGTGCGCCGAATGATCCGGGGAGCCGTCAATCATGACCAGAAGCTCAAAATTGGGGTCGGTCTGCGCCAGCACCGACTCGACCGCCGCAATGACGGTGGAGGCGGTGTTGTAGACCGGCATGATAACGCTAGTGCGAGGGGTGGCAGACATAAAGACGGGAACCTTTGAAAACGGGGCTGATAAGAACAGGGCTACATTCCGTAGGTGCGCTTAATATATGTCCGATAGATGGGGTAATAGATTTTGGGGAAATATTTGAAGAGCGCACCTGCAAATCCATAGACGGAACCGGCGGACATCGCAAGGTATAGGGTATGGGGTGTAATTTCTTGGCGGCAGCGATGTAGGAATTCTTTACCCCCGGGAGGATTCTGTCGCAGGATGCTATTACCGCTGTTCACAAAATTGATGATGCGCGAGATGGCAAGCGCGGTCCGAACCTTCTTGCCGGCGTGGGGAGCATCTACTGTCGCATCCACGTAATCCATGAAGGCGACTAGATCTTCGAAAGGAGGAGTAGAACCCCAAGTGATAGATTCGGGGTTAACGGAGTAGAGATTCAGGGAATCAGGGATAATCTTCAGTGCGCGGGCTACGGTGCAGGCCGCGATGCTGTATCCGGCATCTTCCACTCGGTTAAAGAGAGGGAATCGGATGTCTTTGAGTGTGGTGCGACGAAAAATTTTGTCCCATGCGAAGGGCGCGATGCGGCTGCTAAGAACCCGTGCTAGCGCGTCATCACCGCTAAAGGTACCGTCCTCGCCCATGAGACGGTACTGGGTTGATCCGTCCGGGTAGTAGATGTCGTGGGCGCAACCGACGATATCGACGTCATCGGTTGCGGCGGCGTGCATGACTTCTAGGAAGTTGGGCTTGTATGCATCGTCAGAGTCGAGGTAAGCGAGCCATTCGCCGGTCGCATGGCTGATTCCAACGTTGCGCGCACCAGCTAGTCCCAGATTCTTTTCGTTAAGGTGGTACGAGATGCGTGAGTCCTGGAGTTTCTGGAGATACTCCTGAATTACACGGTGAGAATCATCCGGGCTTTGATCGTTGATGATGATGAGTTCAAAGTCCGGGTCGGTTTGAGAGAGTACGGAGTCGATAGCCCGAACTACAGTGTTTACGGTGTTGTAGACCGGCATGATAATGCTGGTGCGGGGTGACGGCATAGTACCTCTTCGGAATGCGGTGGCTGGAACTTATACAGGTACATCATACGGTGGGGGCGGTGGGGAATCGAAATATGTTCCACCGCCCCCACGGTATGTGACGGACCTACTGATGAGGAGGGATATGCGTAGTATTGCGGGGCTTGCAAGTATGGTCGGTGTTAGCCCAAGCTATCCACAAACCCCAGAGGGCTATCGCGAGACCAGCCCACACACTAGCCTGCTCCTGCGTGAGGATTCCGTAGGTCTGCAGGACGGCAGTGGTAGCTGGAATGACCGCGTACAGCTGCTTACGCCATTCCGGACGGTGTCTAAGCACGGC
This sequence comes from Rothia sp. 27098_8_161, assembly GCF_041432905.1. Classification (NCBI taxonomy): domain Bacteria; kingdom Bacillati; phylum Actinomycetota; class Actinomycetes; order Micrococcales; family Micrococcaceae; genus Rothia; species Rothia sp. 27098_8_161. The sequence continues at coordinate 35,018 of NZ_JAPWAL010000002.1, forward strand.
GCTTTGACTTTGCGAGCTTCTCGATATCTTCAATACGCTTAGCAATGAGAATCACCTGATAATCGAACCATTCCACAACGGTTCGAGTGTTGACAGTAGCATTGCCAAATTTAGCAACCGCAAGATGACCCTCTCGAACAAAGGGCTCGTTATACACATCGGTTAGGGCTCGATGTGCTGCGCGGTAGGCGGATGCTTCAGAAATAGGTGCCATGATAATCTCCTTGGCGGTTGGGCAGCTATGATAGCTGCGGTTTAACAGAAAACCCCGCCAGGATAAACCTGACGGGGTGAACTACAGCAGTGAAATAACAGCTTCCTGCGGTAGCTTTATCTGCCTGGGAAAATGATGTAATCCTACTGGAACGCTTACCTATTTTCACAGGCAGAAGTTTAATGCGGACAGTATTAGTCCTGGCTATGAAGTAGCAGAGCTAAGGCCTTCATGCCCTCTAAACCTTCCCACATAGCAGAGCAAGAACGACAAGATGCCCTTTCAGCGGTGTAATACAGTGCAGGTCGGCGTATTGATGTTGAGCCGTCGCAGCTTGTTTTCATGACTTCCTGCTGCCCGCAGTTAGGACAAAATCCCTGCAAATCATGACTGGGATGGCGCAACGCAACAATGGCCCGAATCCAACTGGTCGTCGTTGCCAACGCCTCATCATGAAGCTCCTGATGTAGGTGATTGTGAATCCACGCAGAAACCTGATTTTTCAGCGGTGCACCTGGGAATGAGGGCATAACAACGGCACGAATAGACTCTTGGATTTCTAATGCATTAGCAGAAATAGGTATACGACTTCCAAAGCGGCTGGTGCTGGATGCTCCTCCAGTACGTGAACCACCGGCTACGTAATCTGCCAGCTCATCCAATAATGCCTGATGGCGTGGAATACGGAAATTTGTGCGATGTAGACACTGACGGTCTGAGTCCTTCACTGGTGTGCACACAGTTAGAGCGATTAGATGCTGCTGCAGTTGCTCGCCAGACGAAATGGTAGCCATATGATGTAGCCTCTCTGCTAAATGAGTGAATTATTGATATCCGCTACAGTGCGGAAGGTGCGTGAACCATAGTGTTGGCTCTACAAAGAGTTGCTCTGCTTCTGCTTCTTGGCAGGGAAGTTGAAGCATGTGACAGGCGTTTTCTCCGTGCGTGTAGGAATGATGCTAAACCAGCATCATGAACGGCCCACTCATCCTGTCCGCTCTTCTTGCCGATTGGAGCTTCAGTATCCTGGTGCGCATTCTGTCGCTTCTTTTGCCGGTAGTGCTTGCGGCATAAGGGATGCCCGGCATGTCGAGAATCCACATCTATTGGCTTCTCGCAACGCGTGCAATGAGAAAGCGGAAGAAAAAGAACCGGATTTGCTCGCGAAGGGTAAATTCGCTGCTTTGAAGTTCGTCGAGCTCTAGGATTGACAGGAAGATAGACCCGCGGTGAATCAAGAGGAACGGTACCTTCTGGCGCGTGGATACATGCACGGCAGATGGAATAGATGGGATTCCATTGATTCTCTATTACGAGCGGTTGCCCGTAGTTCTCCGGGCGTACACTACTTGCCGGTAGAGAGAGACCTGCCGTACGCCAACACCGAGGGCATATTGAATGCCCCTGCATTAGATAGGGACTATCGTGCGTCTGTATAGCACGGCGTCGCGCCTGGCAGGTGCGGCAGTCCTCTCTATAGGAACTGGTTGGCTCCCTGCACCCTGCGCAGGGACGGGGTAGGTGTTTCATGGTTTCTCCTGAATACTATGCCTAGTCAAAAGAGTAAACAGATACTTTTCAATGTTCTAAATCGACATTTAATATTTAGGTTAGGGGGGAGGTGTATTTGAAGGTAGATGATGCTATTTAATTCGTAAATTAACTTATATTGGTTTATTTATCGATAAATATTCATTAGGTAAAATTTTGTAATTTATTGAATGCGTTATATTTAAAGTTTTATGGGTGTTTGGGATAGGGCCTAGAGACCCTCCCCCAAACACCCTGATGGTTATCTCTTTGGTTTCAGTAGATAAATCTAACTAGAGCGCACGCACAGCTTTTTCTGCATCATCGAGACGCTGCTGAAGGTGCAACATGGAGTTGTCGAACCAGTGGATTACGCCGCGCAGGCCAGTGAGGCGGTTGCCGAATGCCTTTTCTGCGAGATCTCCCTTGCGGATGAAAGGTTCGTCATAGATTGCATTCATTGCATTCTTAGCTGCGCGATAGATAACCTCTTCTTCGTTTACGTCTGCCGGGGGACGATAAATAGTGATCGCCGGACTACCGTTGTACGACCAAATCGTGTCGTGCGGATTGATAGAAATACCATTATGACCAGCGTTGCAATGGATAATCGTGTCGTGGTCATCATAGAAAATGCCGGTGTGACCAGCTGCGCCGCTGGTGTATCCACGGCGACCCCAAATAAACACGTCGCCACGTCGTGCCGGGTAATTACCCGATGCATCCGGTCGAACCTGAGTCCAGCCATTACTCTCCAAATCGTGGAAAAGCGTTTCGGTATTACCGATGGCAATATTCTGCGGGAGCAGGCCAGCATCTCGCAGTGCAAAGTAAACCGCAGATGAGCAGTCATAAGAATGCGGGCCAGTTCGATAATTCATCGAATAGGTCACCTTGCCCTTACGCTGCTCCATCCATGCAATCGCTTGATCAATCTTGGACATAATAAAATCCTTTCGGAAAGGCGGTAGCCCCGCACTATGAACCTCCCGGGAAGTCTATAGTTCGGGGCTACCGCAAATGAATTGGACACTAAAAACGCCGACCAGCTTTATCTTGGTCGGCGTGACTGCTCGGTAGGCACACTCCTGCCGAGGTGATATTCACTTTATGTGGGTTGGGATGTGAAAGTCCTGTCGCGTATTTTTGAAATTACAAATTTCTTTATTGTTCGCACGGTCTCCGTGTTTCTACCTACTTCAAACCCTGGGAACTTAGGTTAACCTATGGAAAACAGGTGCATTGCTCCCTAGACTAAAAGAGCACATTGACAGACCACGCGGGCCGCCCACGCCGCGACCCCACCCATCCCAACGGGTATAGCACCGAAGGAGCCACCCATGAGCCGACGCACCGACGCGCCCGCCCGATCACCACGACGAGCCGCCCTCGCCAGCTGGATAGGCTCCGCCCTCGAATACTACGACTTCGCGGTCTACGGCACCGCTGCCGCAATCGTGCTTAACCGTATCTTCTTCCCCGAAGACACCGCAGCCATTGGCATTCTCAAATCCATGGTCGTTGTGGGCGTCGCCTACGTTGTGCGACCTTTCGGCGCCATGATCGTTGGACCCCTCGGTGATCGCTACGGCCGCCGATTCGTCCTGATGCTCACGCTCTTCCTGATGGGTAGCGCCACCTTCGCCATCGGTTGCCTACCAACCTACAGCCAAGCGGGTATTATCGCACCGATTTTGCTGGTCATCTGCCGTATACTTCAGGGCCTCTCCGCCGCCGGTGAGCAGGCAAGCTCCATCTCCATCTCCCTGGAGCATGCCAACGAGCATCAGCGTGCCTTCACCACCAGTTGGACCCTGCAGGGCACCCAGTTCGGCTCGCTGCTGGCGACTGCTGTGTTCATTCCCTTCGCCGCCCTGCCGGACGAACAGCTGCTCACCTGGGGCTGGCGCGTACCCTTCTGGCTCTCCGCCTTCGTGGTGGTGACCGCCTGGCTGATTCGCCGCACCCTCTCTGAACCGCCCGCCTACCTGCAGCGTGAAAAGCTCACCGAATCCCCGCTCGTGCTGGTCTTCAAGCACCACAAGCGGGCCGTACTCACCATCGCCGTGTGCGCCATGGTCAACACCGTGAACATGGTCTTCACGACCTTCGCGCTTTCCTTCGCCACCAAGGGTTACGGCCTTGATCGCAGCACCATGCTGCTGGTGCCGGTCGCCTCCAATACCCTCGGTCTGATTGCGATTCCGCTCGCCGCCATGCTTGCCGACAAGATTGGTCGTAAGCCCGTGTTCATTACCGGTGCGGTTGCTTCTTCCCTGGTGATGTTCCCGTACCTTGGCGCGATTGCCGAGGGTAACTGGGTGGGTATCTTCGCCTACGGTGTGCTCATGCACGGTGCGCTCTACTCCATGGCGAATGGCGTGTGGCCCGCCTTCTACGCGGAGATGTTCCCCACTTGCGTGCGCGTGACCGGTCTGGCGCTGGGCACCCAGATTGGCTTCGCAATTTCCGGAGGCGTAGCACCCGCCGTGGCAACGAGCCTCGCTGGTGCCGACCTGCACAATGCGGTGTTGCCCGCCGTGTTCACGGTCGCCATGTGTGTGCTCGTGGCCTTGGGTGCGCTGACGGCTCGTGAGGGTTATAAGAAGTCCCTTGCGGAACTGGATGCATAGCCCATACAATATATTTCGTATATAGAATAAATACAGGTGGGGCTGGATAGATGACTATCCAGCCCCACCTGTATGTGGTTTTCTAAGCCCCCTGCTGTGCCGCAATCAGTGCCTCAAAATGCGCCGCCATACGCTCAGCATTCGGCTCTAGTTTGGTAAAGAGGCGGAACGCATCCACCGCCTGACCCACCGCCATGTAGCCACCCGTCAGCACCTCGCACCCGGCGGCACGCGCCGCATGCACCAGCTGCGTTTCTTGTGGCAGGTAGATGACATCCGCAACCCACAAGCCCTCACACAATACCCCGGCGCTCAGTGCCGATTCACTCAACGGCATGCCCGGATGCACGTGCATACCCACCGGGGTTGCATTCACCAAACCCTGAGCTTTCAGTAGAGATTCAATGAGGCGCTCATCGTCGCTCAACACCTCGATTCGGGTCTGCGGGAAGAGCCCATCCAGCTGCTCCGCAAGCCCCTGAGCCTTCGCCGCGTCACGCTCAAAGAGACTCAGGCGGCGCACCCCCAGACGGCACAGTGCGTACGCCGTGGCGCTACCGGCACCGCCAGCACCCATCTGCACCACGTGCTCCAGACGCGCTGGATCCTCCGTCACCTGTGGCAGACCGCGCTTCAATGCCGCAATGAACCCCGAGTAGTCGGTGTTATCGCCGTAGAATGTGCCATCCTCGCGAATCACCACGCAATTGACCGCTCCCAAGGCGCGTGCCGCATCCGAAAGCTCGTCCAGATGCTCCATGACTGACTGCTTGCACGGGTGCGTGATGTTGAACGCGTTAAAGCCAAGCAGTGCTGCCGCATCCAGAAGCGCCGGGGCGGAAGCCCCGTCCAGGTCCAAGGCGTCCAGGTCGATGGGGCGGTACAGGTAACGCACCCCGTGCGCGTCCGCCTCCGCCTCATGCATAGGAGGGGTAGGAGGTGATGCCGTCACCGATGAGGCCCACCAGGAAAGATTCAGTACGCAAACTCATATTCCCACTCTAAACGTCCGCTCCTCGAGACGGAACCCTGGTGTTCCGTTATTCCATAAGGGACTTCATGTCTTTGAACCGGTGCCAAATATGTGCTGGAGTTGGGGAGAAGAGAAAAATAATTTATACCCCTAAGAGCACAATGTATCTGACTTAAACATCTCAAAGGTATAAGCTTGGTATAACTACTTGTGCGCTGGAGCGCGCACGTGAGACTACACAGACACCGTCACAGTGAAGTGATACCGATATTCGGAGGATAGATTGTCAATGACTGACAAGGCTATGGCACACTTCGCTGGCGCCGATGAATGGGTCGAGCAGTATTTCCTGAACAGTCCCGAAGACGAGCGTGAAGAATTCACCCCGGCAGAGTTAGAGGATTTAGCTCGCACCCACCGTGCGCTGGCTCGAATCCGCATGCCTAAGACCCCCGTTGTTGCTGCCCGCAACGACGAATACAACACCACCCTATACGTCACGACCGACGACATGCCGCATATTGTCAGCTCCCTGACTGCGTGCCTCGCAACGAACTTTGGTGGTTTCGTTACCATTCTTCACCCCACCTTCCTCGTAGAACGTGATCCGGAAGGTGCCATCCTGAGCCTGCGCGGCACCGGCATGCGTGGCAACCTCGCCAGCGGTGATACCGCTACCCTGGGCGTGCCCTCCCTGAAGCTCAGTGAGAACGCCCCCGAGGGCGCCACGGTCGCTATTGAATCCTGGATTGCAGTCCGCCTGACCCGCTACCTCACTGAGGAAGATCAGCGCCGTTGCGAGAAGGAAGTTGAGTGCGTCCTTGCTGACGTGCGTGCCTGCCACAGCGACCTGGATGCCATGGTCACCCGCGTTTTCGACATGGCTCAAGTAATGTACGAGCTGCGTGGTGCCACCCTGGGTCACGGCGAGGAATCCTACGCCGCCAACCCGCGCGGTGTGGAGCCTGCCTCCCGCGTGGAGGTGGCACAGGACTTCCTACGTTGGCTGACCCGCGGCAACTTCGTGTTCATGGGTGTCAAGGAGCGCGTTCTGGACGGCTCTTCCGGTGCTATCTCCCTGGTGGACCGCCCCGGCTCGGCGCTCGGTATTCTACGTGCCACCGAGGGCCGTAACCGCATTCAGCTCTCTGGTGAGACTCTCGAACGTGCACTGTTCCCCCGCCCCGTGTACATCACGAAGGCGAACTCCCGCTCCACGGTTGCCCGCAACGACTACCTAGACTACATTGGTGTGCGCCGCTTCGACCTGAACGGTCGAGTCATCGGTGAGTACGTCATCCTGGGTCTGTTTACCCGCCAGGCGTACTCCCTGCCCGCCATTGAGACTCCGCTGGTGCGTGAGCGTATCGCCATGGTGCGCCGCCGCCTCGGCTACCATCCCGGTTCTTACTCTGACAAGGCGCTTCTGGGTGCCCTGGAAGATTACCCGCGCCTGGAACTGCTCCACGCCTCCGCTAATGACCTGACCGAAACTTTCGGCGGCATTATGGGCCTGGAGGAGCGCCGCAAGACCCGTCTGTTCCTGCGCGCAGACCAGTTCAACCGGTTTATTTCCGCCGTGGTGTACCTGCCTCGGGACCGCTACAACACGAACGTGTGTGCGCGAATCCAACAGGTTTTCCAACAGGAATTTGATCTTAGTGCCATCGACCATGAAGTGTACCTGTCCTCCTCATCGTTGGCGCGTCTATTTTTCCGCATTCGGCTCACCAACCCTAATGATGTGCCGAAGACGGATCATCAAGCTCTCGAAAAGCGACTGCAAGAAGCCGCCCGCTCCTGGGTGGAAGCAACCGCAGCTGCTATTGAGGCATGGAAACCCGGAGCGGAAGGCCGCCGACTCGCATCAGCCTGGGCAGATGCGACGAGTGCAGCCTACCGAGCCGATTACACAGTAGAACAAGCAATCGAGGATATCGTGATTCTTGAATCTCTCTCGGGCCAGAAGCCCGCCGCAATCAAGGTTGAAGCCGGCGAAGCCAACACTACCCGACTGAAGACCTACCTGTCCGCACCTCACACCCTCACCGAGCTGCTGCCGGTTATGCAGAATATGGGTCTGGTCGTTGTTGATCAGAAGCCCTACGAGTTCAAGCCTGAGGATGGCGAAGACTACGGCTACCTCTACGACTTTGGGGTCCAGTTCCCCGAAGGTGTAGACGCGAACGCTGTGGCTTCCCTTTACGAGGATGCACTGAACGCCTACCTGCTCGGTGAGCGCGAGTCCGACACCCTGGACCGCCTGATTCTAGCTGAGGGCTTGACCTGGAAGGAAGTACGTCTGTTCCGTGCCCTGAACCATTACCTGATTCAGCTGGGCCTGGGCTACACTCCGTCCTTCATGTCAAACACCCTGCTCGCTAACCCGGCCATCACCAAGCACTTGGTCGAGTTCTTCGAGGTCAGCTTCGACCCGAACAACGGTCTCAACGATGAGCAGCGCAACGCACGCCGCGAGGAAATCGAAGCCGACCTGGTTGAGGAACTGAACCAGATTCCCACCCTGGATGCTGACCGCTATCTGCGCTCCCTCGGTAAGGTCATTCGCGCTATCCTGCGCACTAACGCATACCTTGCTGGCCGCCCCGCACTCGCATTCAAGGTGGCACCGCAGGAGATTGACTTCGCACCCCTGCCCCGCCCCAAATTCGAGATCTTCGTCTACTCCCCGCGCGTTGAGGGTGTTCACCTGCGCTTCGGTAGCGTCGCACGTGGTGGCCTGCGCTGGTCCGACCGCCGTGACGACTTCCGTACCGAGGTTCTGGGCTTGGTCAAGGCACAGATGGTGAAGAACTCCGTCATTATCCCCACCGGCGCGAAGGGTGGCTTCTTCCCCAAGCAGCTGCCCGACCCCGCAGTGGATCGCGATGCATGGATCACCGAGGGTCGCGAGTCCTACAAGGTCTTCATCGGCTCCCTGCTGGACGTCACCGACAATCTCTCCGTTGGCGCTGACGGATCCGAGACTGTTGTCCGCCCCGAGGGTGTTGTAGCACGCGACGCTGACGACTACTACCTGGTGGTCGCAGCGGATAAGGGCACCGCAGCATTCTCCGACACCGCAAACGTAATCAGCCTGGAGCGCGGCTTCTGGCTGGGCGACGCCTTCGCATCCGGCGGCTCCGTCGGCTACGACCATAAGGCAATGGGTATCACCGCACGCGGTGCATGGGAGTCCGTCAAGCGTCACTTTGCTGAGCTCGGCCACGACGCTCAGACCGAAGAGTTCACCGCAGTCGGTATTGGCGACATGTCCGGTGACGTATTCGGTAACGGTCTGCTCCGCTCCAAGGCAACCCGCCTGGTCGCAGCATTCGACCACCGCGATATCTTCCTGGACCCGAACCCTAACGCGGCAGCATCCTTCGACGAGCGTCAGCGCCTGTACAACCTGCCCCGTTCCTCCTGGCAGGACTACAACCGCGACCTGATTTCCGCCGGTGGTGGCGTGTACTCTCGCGGCCTGAAGTCCATCGAGATCACCCCCGAGGTACGCGAGGTTCTGGATCTGGACGAGTCCGTCACCGAGCTGGCACCGACCGAGCTGATTTCTGCTATCCTCAAGGCACCGGTCGACCTGATTTACAACGGTGGTATCGGTACCTACGTGAAGGGATCCACCGAGACCAACGCACAGGTAGGCGACAAGGCTAACGACGCACTGCGTGTCAATGGTAAGGACCTGCGCGCCAAGATCGTTGGCGAGGGCGGTAACCTCGGTTTCACTCAGCTGGGCCGTGTTGAGGCTGCGCTCAACGGCGTTATCCTCAACACCGACGCAATCGACAACTCCGCAGGTGTGGAAACCAGTGACCGTGAGGTCAACATTAAGATTTTGGTGGACCGCCTCGTGGCACGTGGTGAACTACCCGTTGAAGAGCGTGCTTCCTTCATCGAGTCCCTGCAGGACGAGGTTGGCGGCAAGGTACTCGGCACCAACGTTGAGCAGAACGTGCTGCTGCAGGGTGAGTTCCACGGTTCCTTCCTGGGCATCAACCTGTACAAGCGCCTCATGCACGACCTGGAAGAGTACGCCGGTCTGAACCGCGCCGTCGAGTTCCTGCCCACCGATGATGAGTTGGATGCACGTCTGGAGACCACCGGCGAGCGTCTGACTCGCCCCGAGCTGTCTGTGCTGGCTGCGTACGTGAAGATTTACCTCACTCACGCACTGGAACAGACCGACTTCGCGGACGACCCCTACCTGGAGGGCGTGCTGCGCAGCTACTTCCCGGCAGCACTGGTTGAGCGTTTCGGCCAGCACCTGAACTCGCACCCGCTGCGTAAGGAAATCCTCTGCACCCGCGTCGCTAACGAGCTGGTCAACATCGGTGGTATCACTTTCGCATACCGCGTGATGGAGGAGTTCAACGTTGGTATCGATTCCGTCGCACGCGCCTTCATTGTGGCTCGCGAGCTCTTCGAGCTGGGCACCGCAGCTAAGCTACACCGTGAACTGTCCCCGAAGACCCCGCTGGATGCATGGTTCACCGTTCTGCGCGATAACCAGCGCGTTCTGGACCGTGCCGTCCGCTGGTTCATCACCGAACGTGGTGTGGTCGCTGGCACCAGCATCTCTGAGCTACTGGAGACCTTCGGTTCCGTCGTCGAGATGCGCCGTAACCTGCCCGAGTACCTCTCCGGTACTTCCCGTGACCGTGTTCGTGCAAAGCGCGATGCAGGCGAGGCATGGGGCCTGCCTGAGGAACTCATAGTCATCTGGATTCGCGGCTTTGAGGGCTACGCCCTGATGGACGTTATCCGTTCCGCACGCGACCACGACTTCGAGGCAACCTCGCTGGCACCGGTCTACTTCGCAACCTACGACCGTTTCAAGGTGGACGAGCTGCTCGGCCTCATCTCCGACCTGCCCCGCAACGACCGCTGGGAGATTCTGGCACGTCAGGCACTGCGCGGCAGCCTCTACGAGACCGCTGCAGAGCTGGCACTGTCCGTGGCAGAGGGCGCCAAGGGTGACTTCTCCACTGTAGAAGGTGCACAGCAGGCTCTGGAAACCTGGGTTGAGGAGCACCCGACCCGCGTGGGCAACATTGACCGCGTTCTGAAGGAGATCCGCGAGGCTGCTCCGGACGTTACCGGTCACCCGCGCCTGGCTGTGGTGTCCGTGGCTCTGCGTACTCTTTCGAGCGCATCCTAATGAACTAAGACCCGTTAGGGTCGCGTAGAGCATCCCGGTTCCTTCGCTGTTGAAGGGGCCGGGATGCTTTTATGCAGTGGGTGGGATGTCGCAAAATCTATGCAGAAAAACCTTCTCTGACAACGAACGATGCGTTTTTACACTAAATGCAGTGTGAGACTTTGTTCTAAATCCCGCCAAATATCAGGTAGAGGGTTAAGGAAACCTAAGGTTTTAATCGATATATGGAGTATATTGATTCCCGGCGGCATCGCGGCAAGCTCACTGTAAGCCAAAGGGACCCGGCACCATCATCATGACGAACCCCCACCCTGCGGCACGTGATGCGGTGCTACCAACCAAAAACACACTGCCCCTAATCTTTACGATTATCGACTGAAAGTCTGCAAGATTGTCCACCAGCCCGGTACTGAGGAAAAAAAGTAACAGCGCATGGCGCCTACTCAATTAACTTTCTGCTTTATGTCTCTCCGGTCGCACTGCTGACCACCGTCTTCCCCGCGGTCACCCCGACCATTTACCGGTACAACCTCGATGGTATACCCCTAATCCAGGTGATTCTGGCAGCGTCCATTACCGTTCCTTAGCTCAGTCAGGCGGCCTGCCTGCCCCTTTACCGTGCTATCCAGATGGAGCACAAGAAGATTGCGGGCGCCTGCGAAGGCCTGCGTATTCACGCTGAAATCCTTCAGCACCGGCTCAAGTGCGCTGAAGCACGTGCTGTACGCGCACGCATGTCCGAACCGCAGTTCCAGGACATGACCGCGTTCATTCCCAACTGGCTCTACCTCTTCTTCATGACCATGCTGCTGGTACTGCTTTTTGCCGTACCGTTCGCCCTCGTCCTCCACTGGGTCCCGACTGCATTCGGTGACTTCTTCATCCTGGGCGTTCTCAACATTGCGTTCGCACAGCTGCTGGTCATCCTGAACCTTGTGAAGAACCGCATCATCTGGTTCTTGCTGCCGTTGGTTGGTTCGTTGAAAATGGGACGCTTCTGCTACCCCAGCGCCGATATGGCAACCTACCTGTACCCTAAGGCTCTGGAAGAGGCACACGGTATTGGTGCGCCCATCGACCAAATGAATGAGGGCGAGAAGGACTGCGCAGTCATCCTGCCCAGCGGTATGCTCATCGAGTCCGTGACGGAAGCCTATTACGCCCGCCAGGCAGCGCGTGCCCACATCCTCTCTGAGGGTCGTGGCCACGTGTGACGTTTCGTGTTTATTGCCCGCGTGGTGCCCATTAAGGGCCTGACTGACCTGATTCGCTCCCTCGCGGTGCTGCGCCCCCTCATGGAGGAGCCCAGCATCTACGAACGTTACTGTGGGATCGCCTACGACCGTATTGTCAGCTTCTGCCAGCTGTGACTGGTCATGGACCGCTACAACACGATCTACCGCGAGCTGGGTAAGCTGTCTCCTCGCGCCCCTGAATTCGACCTGGAGTACGATGGCAAATAAACTTACCCGTATGGGCGGACCCGGCAAGTTTGGGCATGGGTCCGCTACGGCGGTAAGCCCATTACCCAGCAGCAGCTCGATTTTGCGGTCAAGAACTACTCTGTCGCAATCCTGTATCCCTGGGAACTGGATGCGGCACGCTACCTGAAGAAGCGTGCACCTCAAATGGTGGTGCTGGCGTATAAGTGCCTGTCCTCCACACGCTCTTATGAGCCCGGCCCAATCTATTCTTTGGATGTGTCTTACCCGCTGGCGCAGTCAATGGCGAATTCCGGTAAGGATTTCTTCGCCCACCGCCTCAATGGCGACCGTATCGAGTGGAAGGGCTACCCTAAGCACTTCCAGCTGCAGGTGTGGAACGCTGACTACCATTGGCACTGGGTGGACGCTGTGGTGCGCGAAATGCGTAACTCACCCTTTGACGGGGCCATGGCTGATAACGACGTGGAGAACGACTACTACGGCCTGAACCTACCCATTCAGGGCGTTCCTTATTATCGCTCAGAAGACCGCTCATACCCGTGCCTTTACTCGCGGTTGGGCTGCCCTGAATACCAGCTCGAAGGATGTGACCCTGAAGGTTCCCTCTAATCTGGTGGATGCGGCAAACCACCCGGGACCCTCGAGCTTCACGTTGCGGGCGCATCAGGGGGTGGTGTACCGCCATAAAGCGTAATTTACCGCTCGCATATCTCTTCGGAGCCTCTGCGCGACACCGCGCATTTGCGTATATAACCTCATATACAAACCCACCGGCAATATAGCCAATTGGCTATATGTACCGGTGGGTTTGTTATATGTGTGCTAGATGAGCTGGGATAGCTTACTTAGCGGGGTAGGAGGGGACGTCGTAGCCGCCCATACGCTCCAGAACGCGAATCACCTGGCAGGAGTAACCGAACTCGTTGTCGTACCAGACGTAGACAATTGCGGAGTCATCGGTCACCACGGTAGCCAGCGAGTCCACAACACCTGCGGTGCGGGAACCCACGAAGTCGGTGGAAACAGCCTCGGGGGAATCCGAGTAGCCCACCTGGCGGCGCAGCTCGCCGTCGATGGATTCGCGGCGGAACAGCTCGTTCAGTTCCTCAGCGGAACCTGCGGGCTTGGTCAGCTTCACGTTCAGGATTGCCATGGAGACGTCCGGGGTGGGAACGCGGATAGCGTTACCGGTCAGCTTGCCTTCCAACTGCGGCAGAGCCTTAGAAACAGCCTTTGCAGCACCGGTCTCGGTGATGACCATGTTCAGCACAGCGGAGCGACCGCGGCGGTCACCCTTGTGGAAGTTATCGATCAGGTTCTGATCGTTGGTGAACGCGTGAACGGTCTCAACGTGGCCGCGCTCCACACCGTATGCGTCATCCAGAACCTTCAGCGCCGGAGTGATTGCGTTGGTGGTGCAGGATGCTGCGGAGAGGATCTTGTCCTCATCAGTGATGACGCTGTCATTGACACCGAACACAATGTTCTTCATGTCGCCCTTACCGGGAGCGGTCAGCAGAACACGAGAAATGCCGGGGCAGTTCAGGTGCTGCTCAAGGCCCGGAACGTCGCGCCAGCGGCCGGTGTTGTCCACCAGTAGAGCGTCGTTGATGCCGTACTCGGTGTAGTCAACGGTGGTCGGGTCAGAGGAGTAAATGAAGCGAACCGGAACACCGTTAGCGATGATGGTGCTGTTCTCTTCGTCTACCTCAATAACGCCCTTGAAGGGGCCGTGAACCGAGTCGCGCTCCAGCAGGGATGCACGTTTGACCAGGTCCTGATCGCCGTTCTTACGCACCACAACAGCGCGCAGGTTCAGACCAGAACCCAGTGGCGAGGAGGAACGCTCCAGCAGAATACGAGCCAGCAGGCGACCAATACGACCGAAGCCGTACAGCACAACGTCCTGCTCCTTGGGCTGGTTGCCCTGGTGGTTCACGGAGGAACCCAGCTGCTCGGGCAGCCACATGGACAGCTCGGGGGAGCCAGCCTCATGGTGAGCCTTGTGCAGAGCAGCAATGTTAATCGAGCATGCACCCAGGTTCAGCTCAGCCAGAGCACGCACCAGCTCCAGGGAGTGTGCGGGGTTCAGAGGTGCACCATCAATGTGAGATACAAAATCGTGCAGCTTCAGCAGCTCAATGACAGACTTGTTGACCAGGCTACGGCCGTGAATGCTCAGCACCACGCCGTTCTCACGGTGCAGCTTACCGATGAGAGGGATCAGCTCCTCTGCGGTAGCCTCACGGTTAACCCAGGTAGCGGTTGCAGTCGTCACGTATGACCTTCTTCCTAACTTCGTCGTTGGAGGGTAGGCGCGACGGTGCTGTCGCGTCAATACCGTGCCGGACGTTAAAGACCCGGCGTCGGTTTAAGTCTAACCCGTGCGAACCCCTCCAGAGCCTCAAAATTAGCGATATTGGGGCTAAAAGTCAGAAGAGGTAGAAGTCAGTTCCTGCACCCGCCCGGCAAGCCAACACAAGCCCTCAAAAGGAAAAGTAAAACCACTTTAAATACCCACAAAAACACACCCCACGACACGGGAAAACATAGGTAAAATTGGAACCATGTTGACTGTAATCGGTGAAGCACTCGTAGATGTCGTCCACCAGTACGACGGAGAAACCCGCACCTACCCCGGCGGATCGCCCATGAACGTAGCCGTCGGCACACGCCGCCTCGGCCACTCTACCAACTTCGTCGGCCACTACGGCCCCGACGCCTACGGTGAAAGTATCAATGCACACCTGCAGGCATCGCGGGTGACCCAGCCCTTCGAACCGACTGCCGAACGTACTTCCATTGCCCAGGCAACCATTGGTGCCGACGGTGCCGCAGAGTACGAATTCGACATCACCTGGTCCCTCGACTCCATCGCCGAGAAGCTCACCGAACTGGCACACACCTCCGATGCAGTGCACACCGGCTCCATCGCCGCCATGCTCGAACCCGGCGCGCACGTGGTCGCCGTAGCCTTCGAAGCCGCCCGCGACAGTGCCCTGCTCAGCTACGACCCGAACTGCCGCCCCACCCTCATCCACAACGTTGATGAGGGCCGCGCCTGGGCTGAAAAGTTCGTGTCCCTCTCCAGCGTCGTCAAGGCCTCTGACGAGGACCTGCAGTGGCTCTACCCGGACCGTTCTCTCGACGACAGCGCACGCGCATGGCTTGACCTCGGCGCCGAGCTGATGGTCATCACCCGCGGCGAGGACGGCCCCATCGCCTTCACCAAGAAGTACCCTGAGGGCATTAGCCAGCCCGCACACCGCGTTGAGGTTGCGGACACCGTCGGTGCCGGCGACTCCCTCATGGCGGCGCTCATTGCGGCTCTACTCGACCGCGGTATCGCCGGCGCTGAGGCGCGCACCAAGGTAGCCGCACTGACCGCCGAAGACATCGCCGACCTGCTGCGTTTCTCTGCAGCCGCAGCCGGCATCACCGTTTCCCGCGCGGGCGCTAATCCGCCTACCCGCGAAGAACTCGATGCCGTACTCAACGGCTAAATAATCTATGCCTCGCCGGTGGATAGCTCACTCTGTCCGCCGGCGTCGCCATACCCACCCGCACCCCACCATTGAGGAGCATGATGAGCAACCTTGGCACCGCACCCCTGCCCCGCGAACCCTACGCGGGCTTGCCCGAACTACCCGAATTCACCCTGACCTCCACCGACATTCAGGACGGCGGCACCGCCCCTGAATGGATGTGCTCCGCCCTCTTCGGCGTGGCAGGGGGTCAGGATCGCTCCCCGCAGCTGTCATGGAGCGGCTTCCCCGAGGGCACCAAATCCTTCGTACTGACCTGCTTTGACCCGGATGCGCCGGTTCCCAGCGGCTTCTGGCACTGGACTATCTCCAACATTCCCGCCAACGTGACCAGCATTGGCACTGGCGCGGATGCACCCGCCGGCGCTCTGATGCACCGCAATGACGCCGGCGTGGCGGGCTTCCTGGGTGCTGCCCCTCCGGCTGGTCACGGCCCGCACCGCTACATCTTCTGCGTCACCGCCGTGGATGTGGAGAAGCTCGACAGTGACGAGAACGCCAGCCCCGCCGTCGTGAACTTTAACCTGCTCGGCCACGGTCTGGGTCGCGCATTTCTGACCGTCACCTACGCGGAACCGGCGGCATAGCGGCATACCGGCTCGCTGGTGCAGTCTAACGAGCTCCGCGCTTTATCCCGTACCGATACACCCCACGACTGAAGGCAAACACTGCATGATTAAACTCATCGCCAGCGACCTGGACGGCACCCTCATCGGGCACGATTTCCGGTTCCGCCCGCGCACCCTGCGCGCCCTTGAGGCTGCCCGCGCCGCCGGGATCAACATCGTCTTCGTGACTGGCCGCCCAAGCCGCTGGCTCACACCCCTACGCGAGCAGACCGACTTTGACTCCTACGCAATCTGCTCTAACGGTGCCGTGGTGTATCACCTGGGCGCGAATGAGGTAGAAGAGATCAACGGCGCAGATCCCGCGGTGATTGCCCACACCCACGAACTCCTAGAACCCATATTCCCCGATGCCACCTACACCCTGGAAACCGTAGACACCGTCTATATTCAGGGGCCGCACGACAGTGGTGAGGTGCTTGAGGGTGCCCGCGTTATTGAGTCGAGTATTGCTGATTCCCTGGAACGAATCGGCTCAACCCCGGTGATCAAGTATCTGATCCGTGTGCCCGGCATGGACCCCGATATCCTGCAAGCGCGCGTGCATCAGGCGGTAGGTTCGCTGGTCGCAGTTACCCGCGGGGTGGTCGGTGAACCGCTCGTTGAGATGGGCTCTAAGACCGTGAATAAGGGACGGATTTTGGAGAAGTTCGCGGCACGCCACGGCATTGAGGCGCACGAGGTGATGGCATTTGGCGACATGCCGAATGACGCGGAGATGCTCTGCTGGGCGGGGGAGGGCTTTGCTATGGCCTCGGGTCAGCCGGCACTCATCGCGAAGGTGGGGCGTACCTGCCCGCCCTTCCACGAGGATGGTGTGGCGCAGACGATTGAGGCGATGCTCGCCGAACGGTCCTAGTCGCCTAGCACTAGTCATCCAGCGCTAGCGGCTGTGTGAGCCCTTGCAGATATAACTCAGACATAAACTTTTATGTCTACACATAAAAAATTTGAGTCTAGACATAAAAATTTATGTCTAGACTCAAATTTTTGTGTCTGATTTACATCTGTTTTGTGTCTAAGCAGGGTGGCAGTTGTGTGTAATACCCAGAAGACGTAAAAAGCGGCCCGGATGGAATCTAATCCATCCGGACCGCTTTTTACACCCTGCGCCTCAGGAGCATTACTCCAACGGGCGCAAGCGTGAGGGGCTAAAACCTAGTGTCCTTCAGACTTCGACGGGTCATAAGGCTCCAGCGGGTCGCCAGTAGCCTTCGTGTACTTCGCGATGAAGGTCATCAGGTGGAAGATAATTAGGGTCGCAGCGGTACCCAGAGCAATACCGGCGAAGGACAGCTCACCGAAGGTCCAGGTGTAATCCGCAATACCAACAATCAGTGCCACAGCAGCGGTGGTCAGGTTGATCTGGTTTGAGAAATCAACACGGTTCTCGCTCCAAATACGAACACCGAGCATACCGATCATGCCGTACAGAACGGTTGCGGCACCACCCAGAACACCTGCCGGGACGGTCGCAATAGCAGCACCGAACGCGGGGAACATGGATAGGCCAATCGCGAAGATAGCTGCCACCCAGTACGCCGCGGTGGAGTACACTTTAGTCGCTGCCATCACGCCGATGTTCTCAGCGTAGGTGGTGGTACCCGAACCGCCACCGAAACCGGCGATGGTGGTTGCCAGGCCGTCCGCCATGAGGGCGCGGCCGGAGTAGTCGTCCAGGTTGGTGTCAGTCATTAACGCAACGGACTTCACATGGCCAATGTTCTCAGCCACAAGCACCAGAATCACGGGGATGAACAGACCAGCGAGCTCCCAGTGGAACTCGGGAGTCTGGAAGTGCGGCAGACCAATGATGCCCTGAGTCTCAACGGTCTTGTGAATGGTGGAGAAGTCCACCTCGCCGCGAATTACCGCGGTGATGTATCCGATAATGACGCCTAGCAGGATAGACAGACGACCAATGATGCCCTTGAACAGTACCGAAATTAGCACAATAGAGCACAGGGTTACCAGCGCGGTAATCGGTGCCTTCATGAAGTTGTCTTTAGCACTGGGCGCCAGGTTGAAGCCAATCAGTGCCACAATCGAACCGGTGACGACCGGGGGCATGAGCTTGGTCAGCCAGCCGGTGCCAGCGAACTGAACAATCAGACCGACGAGGAACAGGGCGATACCCGCCATGACGATGCCGCCGAGCGAACCCGCGGGGCCGTGCGAGGAGCTCGCAGCGGCCAGGGGTGCAATAAACGCGAAGGAAGAACCCAGGTACGAGGGGACGCGTCCGCGAGTAATGAGCAGGAACAAGACCGTGCCGACACCCGAGAAGAATAGGGTGGTTGCCGGCGGGAAGCCGGTCAGCAGCGGAACGAGGAAGGTCGCGCCGAACATTGCAACCACGTGCTGTGCGCCAATGCCGATGGTAATCGGCCAGGCGAGGCGCTCGCTCGGTGCTACGACGGAACCAGGCTTTACGGTGCGGCCGTCGCTGTGGATTGACCAGTCAAAGCCGAGAAGTTTAGAGATGCTCAAAAGGGAGCTCCTGAGATGAATATGGTGGTGTATAAAATTCCACATAATTCTACGCGTATACAGGTGTAGGTCACAGCTAAACGCCTATAAATATGAGCAGGGATACGTTAATTGGGGCATAGTATTCTTTTATCGTGGGCCCATATCCCGTATATAGCCCATAATGCATCAATACCCCGTATATACAATTCAAAGGATATACGGGGTATTGATGCAGAAAGTGAATAAAAACACTCGCTACACGGAGCTCATTAGCTTAGAGAGCATCACGCAGATTCTCCAAGTGATCATAACGCGCCAGCTCATATCGCAGGTGGCCTTCAGTCGGGGACTGAACCGGCAGGAACGACGCCTCACGCAGGCGACGAGCAGTCGGGGAATCAGCCACGTAACCGGCGCCTCCAACGACCTGTAGCTCAAAGTGAGTAGCAATGGTTGCAAAGTGCGAAACACCCAAACGCAAACTCAGCAGGTCACGACGCTCAGCACGCTCCGGCTCAGATGCCAGGCGAACCAGTTCCTCACGCAGGCTCTGGTACTCCGCCAGGATCAGCGGGAACTCAGGGCGGAACACGCCCTGCGAGACGTCCAGGTGCTTAGCAGCCTCCTGCAGTGCACCAGCGGCAAGACCCAGGCAGAACGACGACTGAACCAGAAGGAAGGGCGCGGTCACATCGTGCAGGAACGCCTCAATGTTGTCGCTGAGAACATCCTCGCTCGGAACGAAAACGTCCTCGAACTTCAGGGTGCCGGACTCGGTGCCGTTCAGCGCCAGCAGGTTGCGGTGGTAGTCAACGCTCAGACCGTCGACGTCCTGGCGGACCGTCACGATGTAGCGGTTCGGGTGGCTTTCCGAGGCGTTCTGTACAGCCACCGGAAGAACAATCACGCCGCCCGGGTACAGGTTCGACGCCCACGACACAGATCCGTTCAGCTTCAGACCGCCCTCGACGAGGGTGCCCTCAACCTTGATCGGTGCCAGGCCTGAAGCCTCCTTGTACGCTGCCGCCATGGCGGTGGTGCCGCTGACGGTTGCATCCGCCAGACCGGCGGGTAGCTCGCGGCCCACAGCGTCAAAGAACGCAATGGTGGAGCGGTGAGCCCACAGGGAGAACGCCGTGGAGGCGTCCTCGGTGGCAAGGTCGAAAGCCACCGAAACCTGGGGGACCAGGGAACCGCCGTCGCGGCCCAGGGTAATCAGGCCGTCCTTAGCGATTTCGCGGAGGTTTTCGAAGGGGGAACGCTCGCCGCGGTCAACAGCATCTGCATGGGTTCGGGCGAGTGCGAGCACCTGCTCGCGCTGGGGGTAATCGTAGAGGGGTTCGAGAGTGAACTCGGACATGGGGTTTCTCCTAAGCGGGGAGCATCGCGTCTATGCGTGCAGCTTGAACAGTCGGTCGATGGGGGTGCTGACGGCCTTACGGGCGCGAACAACAGCTTCTTCGTCGGGTGCGTCGTAGAAGCAGAGGCACTTTGCGGTGTCTTCGCGAACGTAGGTGCGCAGGAAGGAAACCTCGGGTACTTCAGCGTACTTGGGGGCGTTTGCCTTCTTGCGGGTCAGGTACTGTTCCATAGTAATCTCTGCGGGGATGTCCCACTCAACCAGGTAGTCTGCGTCCTTCTTGAGCTTCTTGATGTCTTCGAGCTCTGCGCCGACCAGGCGGACTGCGTCGGGGCCTGCGACGGCTGCGCGCTCACCGATGGCTGCGGCGAGGTCGGGGCCGAATGCGGTGTTCTCAGCTTCGACGATGACGAAGACAATCTTGTGGTCTGCGGAGACCTGGGTTTCGATGAGCTCGGCGCCGTGGCTCAGGGATGAGTTGATGGTCTCGATGAGTGCGGTTGCTTCGTCCTTGGACGGCTGGGCGGGGGTCAGTTCTACCAGGTAAAGTGCCATGATGTTCTCCTCGGCTAAGGGTTGAAGGATCGTCCCGGAAGGGGTCTTCCGGTTCGTTATGGAATCACCTTAGACCTGTGGTTGAGGACTGTCTAATAGATTTCGGTTCGTGGCTTAATGTGTCCTTATTTGACTCTAATGTTCGTCATGCGTGTTCATGCGGAGACATAAATCGTCACAGTTTCATGCCTTGGAACGCGCCTACAGCTGTAGAATTTTCGCGCGGGTTATCGTGCCCAATGGCGCATCTATCCGCGCCGTCCCGCTCGTGCCGCAAAATCGTCAAGGGCGCGGTTGAGAGCGGGGACAGTCCACACTTTTTGCCCCTGAATTTTGACGCGTTCTTCACGCAAAATCTGTAACTCCACCATGCGGTTGAGAAGGCGATACGCACTAGCTCGGAACCCCTGCGTGTGTTCCTCCACCATGCGTGCGGTGAAGTCGGGCTCGGTACAGCACAGGTCGGTGAGGGAACGCAGGAGAGGGGTTTTAGGCTGGGCAATGGACAGTACCTCACCGCGTAGGGTTTCAATGTCTTGCGCTAGGATTTCTGCGTTGATAATTGCCTTCTGTGTGGCGTCGATGAAGAGCTCGATGATGGGCCCGGCATCGCCTGCACGGTAGTCGGTGAGCGCCTGAATGTACCCTTTGGTATCGTGCAACACACTTTGATTTTGATATTAAGGCGCCTAATAAGAAAATCAGCGCGGAATGTCTCATTAAAGAAAACGTCCCGAACGCCCCTAAACCCGCCCTCCTGAACCTCCCCCAAACATTCCTAGGCTCCGGGTACCGGTGTATATGCTGGGGCATGTACCCCGGCGTACAGTAGGGGCCCCGAACCCTTGGTAATTCAAGGATTCGGGGCCCTATGCCTATAAACGCTCACGCTGCCCGAAGCAGTGAGTTGGCGGTGTAGGCAAGCAACCGTGTGGCTACTTCACGCCGCGCATCATCTTCTGAACCGGCTTGTGCACCAGGAACAGCAGCACACCGGTCGCGATGGTGATAATACCCATCCACGTGAAGTAGGGAACCTCAGTTTCCATGCTGTAGAACTGAGCCAGCCAACCCGACAGCACGGTGCCCATTGCCACGGAGGTATAGTACAGCGCCATCATGTTCACGCGGTGCGCCTTCGGTGCGAGCTTGGTCGCCAGCGAAATACCCACCGGGGAAATAATCAGCTCAGCGATGGTGCAGACGAATAGAATCAGTACAATCCAGCCGACGTTCACGCTCTGAACGCCCGCCTGAGCGAGGAAGATCCAGAACGCCAGGCCAATAATAATTAGCGCTGCGGAGAATTTCACGGTGGTCACCGGCTGACGTTCACCCCACTTGGTCCACAGGGTGGAGAACATCATGCCGAAGATAATGATGAAGATCGGGTTGATGGAGTTGACCAGGTTCGGGCTCAGCTCCATGCCCAGAATGTTCCAGTTAAGACGCTCATCCGAGTACACAGCCATCACGGTGAACTGCTGTTGGTAGAGTGCCCAGAACACAGAGTTAGCAATCCACAGGGGAATGAATGCGGTGACGCGGGAACGCTCATCAGAGGTGACGTCCTTAGCGCTCAGCAGTTGAGCAAACAGGGCGATAGCGCCGATGAAGATGAAGCCCATGACCCAGTTCTTGAGGTTGCCTGCGGTCATTAGGCCGGTACCCAGCAGGATACCGAGAACGACCATGATACCGACCAGTGCCAGGAAGAAGTTACGCTTCTGAGCGCTGGTGAAGGGAGTGGCAATCTCGTGCACGGAGGCGGGCAGGTTCTTGCGGGTCAGTGAGTACTGAATCAGGCCTGCAGCCATACCGATAGCAGCCAGGCCAAAGCCGAGGTGGAAACCGCCGGTGGTCCAGCCCCAACCGGTCAGGATTGGGCCGATCAGTGCACCGGTGTTCACACCGATGTAGAAGATTGTGAAGCCAGCGTCGCGGCGGTGGTCGTTGTCCGCGTAGAGGGAGCCGACCAGCACGGCGGCGTTACTCTTCAAACCGCCGGAGCCGATAGCGACCAGCAGCAGACCAATCACCACACCCGGAATTCCGGGGATGAGGGAGAGGGAGATGTGACCCGCCATGATGCCGATGGCGGAATAGAAGAGGGTACGCTCGGGGCCGAGGAGACGGTCACCGAGGATGCCGCCAAGAATTGTCATGAGGTACACGACTGCGCCGTACGCGCCGATAACGCCGGTGGCGAGGGCCTGGTCGAGGCCCAGGCCACCCTTGTCGGCGGTGTAGTACAGGTAGTAGATCATGATGCCCTGCATGCCGTAGAAGGAGAAGCGCTCCCACATTTCTACGGTGAACAGGTTTGCGAGCATGCGTGGGTGGCCGAAGAAGGTCTTGGTTTCCTTGGGTTCGGCACCTGTGGTGGTGTGAGACATGTTGGAAATCTTTTCTCTGAAAGCCCAGGGTTCTGTGTGACCCGGGCAATATGTGTTTAATTCTATATCCTTATAGGTGCATACGTATGCACCACGTCCGAATCTCACGCCCCCACATACCGGGCTAGATGCATCACGCACCCCCAAAGCGCTAGAGTGGAACCACAACTATGCCCACCCGGCACCCCGCCGTGCCGACCGGCTCATCCTAGTTCAATTCAAAGGAGAACCCCATGACCGCTGTACCCCAGGTTGACCCCCGCGACGTTCCCGCAGACGCAACCATCATCGACGTGCGTGAAGACTACGAATGGGAGGGGGGCCATGCGACCGGTGCCAAGCACATCACCCTCGGTACCCTCACCGAGCGTCTAGCAGAACTGCCCGCACCCGGCGAAGACTTCTATGTCATCTGCCACGGTGGCGGCCGTTCGAACCGTGCGGCAACCTTCCTGCGCGAGCACGGCTACGCCGCACACAACATTGCAGGCGGCACCAGTGCGTGGTTCGCAGCTGGCCTGCCGATGACCAGCGAAAACGGCGAAGCACCCGCAGTCGTTCACTAAACCGCCAGTTCGCCTGCACGCCATACAATGGAGTCCGTGACTGAAAATTCCGCGGACCGTATTTTTTCTACCCCGAACGCTCCCGCTTCTGCGTCCCCGCATGCCCTGCCGAGTATTCTGCAGAGCACCCCGTGGGATGCGCAGACGCGGGAGCTTATCGTGCGCCCGCTTCCTTTCGCGGTGAACTGCGAGGACGCGTACCCGCTGCTGACCGGTGGTGCCAAGTATTCCTTCTGGCTGGATTCGGCGCGTGAAGAGTCGCCCATGTCGGTTGCCTCGTATGTGGGTGTGGTTCCGGCGAAGCTGTCGCCTTTGCGCGTGGATTCGGCGCGTGCGGCGGCTGAATCCGGTGCGGAAGACCCCTTCGCCCAGTTGGAGACGGCGCTTGCCTGCGCACCGCGCGTGCACCCTGATGTTGCGGCGGCGACCGATCTGCCCGCGGGTTTGCGTGGCGGTTACGTGGGCTATTTCGGCTATGAGGCACGTGCCGCCATGGGCCTGGAGCACGGCCACCCGGTGCCGGGCTACCTGCCGGCGCATGAGGCGCCGACCCCGGATTCTCTGTGGTTGCCGGCGGTCCGCTACCTGGTGCATGAGCATGCCCGCCCGGGTTGTGCGGCGCGTAGCTGGCTGGTGGGCGATGAGTCGTGGTGTGAGGCGGCGGAGCGGCTACTGAGCGCGGTGCTGACTCCGGAGGGGGAGTGCGCCTCCGAAACTACTCCCGTAAATACTCCCGGCAATGCCCCCGAGCTTACCGAGCCTCTGCTCTTCCCAGCACCCGCCGCGGAAGCCTACATGGACGCCGTTCGCGCTAGTCAGCACGAAATCTACGAGGGTAACAGCTACGAGGTGTGCCTGACCGCGCAGACGAATGCGCGCATCCAGAATCCGAGCCCGGAGCTTTTCTTTGAGCTGTACCGCCGCCAGCGCGCCCACAATTCGGCGCCGTATGCGGCGTATCTGCGGTGCGGTGATTTTTCGGTGCTTTCTTCCTCGCCGGAGCGTTTTTTGAGCGTGGATGAGCAGCGTAACGCCCAGACGAAACCGATTAAGGGCACGATTGCTCGTGGCGCCACTCCGGAGGAAGACGAGGCTGCTGCAGCTTGGTTGCGTACCGATGAGAAGACCCGCGCCGAGAACCTCATGATTGTGGATTTACTGCGTAATGACCTGTCCACGGTATCTGACCCGGCGTCCGTGCGCGTGCCGGTGCTCATGGGTGTGGAGAGCTATTCGACGGTGCATCAGCTGGTGTCTACGGTCAGCTCGCGTCTGCGTGAGGGTGTGAGCGCGGTGGCTGCCGCGCAGGCATGCTTCCCGGGTGGTTCGATGACGGGTGCCCCGAAGCCCTCGACCATGCAGATTATTGAGGGTTTGGAGAGTCGCGCTCGCGGCGTGTATTCGGGTGCTCTGGGCTTTGTGTCGGTGGATGGTTCGGCGAATCTGTCGATTGTGATTCGCACGCTCGTGGCGCACGATGAGGGCACGGTGACTCTTGCCGCCGGTGGCGCGGTGGTTGCTGATTCGGATCCTGCCGCCGAGTATGAGGAGATGCTGACGAAGTTGCGTGCTGCGTTGCCGCCGTCTGTGGGTCGCGTGGTGGAATAACCTAGCGCTGAAATAGCACAGGGAATAGCCTGCGCCGCCTGCGCGTGAGCCGCTACACTTGAACTATGACTAAGCTTTCTGAAAACCTCCCTATTGAAGAAGCCCGTGAACGCCTGCGCCAGCTGATTTCTGAGCTGGCTGTGGTGCGCGGGCACGTGGTCCTCGCCTCCGGCAAGGAAGCCGACTACTACGTTGACCTGCGCCGCATTACCCTGCACCACGAGGCTTCTCGCCTTGTCGGTCAGGTCATGCTGGATCTGCTGGATAAGAACGGCATCGAGTTTGAGGCTGCTGGCGGTCTGACCATGGGTGCTGACCCGGTGGGTACCGCGATTATGCGTGCCGCTGGCGATCAGGACCGTGCGATTGACGCGTTTGTGGTGCGTAAGGCTCAGAAGTCTTACGGCATGGGCCGTCAGGTGGAGGGCCCGAGCGTTGAGGGTCGCCGCGTGGTTGCTGTTGAGGACACCTCCACGACCGGTGGTTCTGCGCTGACTGCTGTTGAGGCGCTGCGTAAGGCTGGTGCTGAGGTTGTGGCGGTTGCTGTGATTGTTGACCGTGCGACCGGCGCTAAGGAGCATGTGGAAGAGGTTGCGGGCGTTCCGTGCCTGTACGCGTACTCGAAGGATGAGCTGGGCCTGGACTAGTCTCTGCTGGCTTGGACTAGGACCTTGTGAATTTTTAAGACGTTCCCGTTGCGGCGGGTGAACCCGTGCCGCTGGCTGCTGTGTGTGGCTGGTGGTGCGGGTTTTTGTCTGTAAGATGGCTCTGTGGGCGCCGGAGTGGCGCTGGTTGTTGGCGTGAAGGTGGTTGTGATGATTGAGAATCGTGAGGCGGCTGAGGCCGTGCCTGCTGTGCCTGCGGAAGCGGCTGTAGCTGAGGGTACTGAGCAGGGTACTGCTCGTTTTGAGGTGGGTGTGGGTCCGTGGGAGGGCCCGTGGCCTGAGGGGGACCATTGGGATGAGGAGCTGCTGCGTGAGGGCGACCGCCGTAACGTGGTGGATAAGTACCGTTACTGGTCGATGGACGCGATTATTGCTGACCTGGATACGCGCCGCCATGATTTTCATGTGGCGATTGAGAATTGGCAGCATGATTTGAATATTGGCACGGTGGTGCGTACTGCGAATGCGATGTTGGCGAAGGAGGTCCATATTATTGGGCGTCGCCGTTGGAATCGTCGTGGTGCGATGGTGACGGATCGTTATCAGCATGTGCGTCATCATCCGACGATTGAGGATTTTGTGGCGTGGGCGCAGGCTGAGGGTCTGGAGATTATTGGTATTGATATTTTTCCGGATTCGGTGCCCCTGGAGACGTATGATCTGCCGAAGAAGTGTGTGCTGGTTTTTGGGCAGGAGGGCCCGGGCTTGTCGGAGGAGCTGCATGCGGCGGCTAGGGATACTCTGTCGATTGAGCAGTTTGGGTCGACGCGTTCGATGAATGCGGCGACGGCTGCGGGTATTGCGATGCATGCGTGGGTTCGCCGCCATGTGTTTGGCCAGATCCCGTCGTAGTTTGGCGGCTGTTTATGAGGTGTTTAAAGGTTCCGATGCGTTGTGTGCGCGTCGGAACCTTTTTCGTTGTGGTTTGGGCGGCTTAAACCATGCATGGAATTACCTAGGCATGTTAGTGTTAATGCAAGTCACAGGAGATGTGAGAACCGCACTCTCAATTTCAGTTTGGGACATGCGATGGATTTCCTGACTTCGGCTCGCTAATGATTGCGGGTTGTGGGTATGAATGACCGTGACGTCATTCCCCTGAAAGGGTTGGTAACAATGAAGAAATCTGCTGCTCTGTTCGCCTGCTTTGCTTTAGCTTTAAGTTCCTGCGCCGCTGCGCCTAAAGATACTAGCCTCAAAGCCCAGCTGGATTTTGAAAATAACTATATTACTCTTCCGCTCGACGAATACGATATGAGTGACCAGGCCGAAGATATAACATATAGGGCGTATTTGTTGATTCTTAAAGAGTGCTATGCGAAAAAAGGATACGATTTTGAAATTCTAGAAAATGGCTTGGTTTCTGGCAACGCCTCCCAGTACGGCTCCTGGAACGTGAAGCATGCGGCGAATCATTTTACGTCCATCCAAGTCAGAGATGAGCAGGAAAGGATTTATAAGAGCATCCCTGAAGACGTCAGGGCCAGCTGCCGCGAAGAGCATCGGGAAGAACTGGATATGCTCTATTTTGATGTGGCTGATGAGGAAAAGTACCGCCCCGTCGAGCGTATCCGTGGCGAAGCGTACCAACGCGCGCAGGCTGACCCTGAATGGAAGAAAGCCCGCTCAGATTGGTGGGACTGCCAGCGTCAGGAAGGGTTGACGCCTCGCACCGGGGACGGTGAATGGACGAGCAAAGAAACGGCCAATCTGAATGCTGATGATCCCAAAGTGTTGGAGGAGGTTATCCGCCTGGCAACCATTGAAGCTCAATGTAGTGAGAAGGTGAGGTTGGCTCAGCGTTTGGGTGATCTTGAGGCGTCCTATCAGGGGCCTTTGATTGAGAAGAATCAGGCGTTGCTGAATGCTTTGAAGGCCGATCGTGATGCGAAGATAGCGAAGGCGCGTGAAATTATTGCCACCCGCCAGTAGCCGCAGCCACCTGAAAGGCAGAACGGGCGAACCAGCCGCGGATAGCCTCCAAGAAAATCCGTGCATACGAAAATTTCACAAGAAGGAGCCGGGGAGTGTCACCACTCCCCGGCCCTCACTTTATTCACTCTCAACCTCGCAGCCTACGCCGACGCACCTACAGGCTCGCCAGCTCAAGGCCACTCAGCGTCAGGTTACTGAGCCCTTTAGCCCACCGGAACGTTAACGTTCACCAGCGAGTACAGATCCTTCGGATCATCCGGGCTAGCAACCAGGTCAATGAACTGCTGCAGGTCGGTGTCCTGCGTAGCCGCACGGGCATAACGCAGACCCGAGAAGTCAGCAATCGCGAAGCCCACCGAATCAAACAGGGTAATCTGCTCATCCGACACGCGGCCGGGCTCCTCACCGGTCAGAACCTTCCAGAACTCCACCACGGGGAAGTCCGGGTCCTTCTGCTGAATCTCGCCCTCAATGCGGGTCTGCGGCGGGAACTCAACGAACACGGTGGAGCGGTCCAGAATTTCGCTTTCCAGCTCAGTCTTGCCGGGGCAGTCGCCACCAATAGCGTTCAGGTGCACGCCGGGCTTTACCTGGCGGTCCAGCAGAACCTTCGCCTGCTGCTTATCTGCGGTGCAGGTGGTGATGATGTCGGCATCCTGAACAGCCTCGTCCACGTCCTTAGCCAGGTGGATGCGGAAGCCCAGCGGCTCCAGGTTACGGCGGAACTTCTCCATCGCGTGCGGATCAACGTCATAGACGGATAGGTCCTCAATGCCGAGCACCGCGCGCATACCCAGCGCCTGGAACTCAGACTGGGAGCCGGTACCAATCATCGCCATCTTCTTCGAATCCTTGCGTGCCAGGTGCTTAGCAACCATGGCGGACACGCCAGCGGTACGCAGCGCGGTCAGCAGGGTCATCTCAGCCAGGAACACGGGGTAGCCGTTGTCCACGTCAGCGAGCAGACCGAACGCGGTCACGGTCTGGAAGCCGCGTGCCGGGTTGGACGGGTGGCCGTTCACGTACTTGAAGGAGTAGGTGATGTTGTCGGAGGTGGGCATCAGCTCAATCACGCCGAAGGGGGTGTGGGAGGCGACGCGCGGGATCTTGTCGAAACTCTGCCACTTCTTGAAGTCTTCTTCGAGGAAGTCGACCATGCCGGCAATGATGTTGCCTACGCCGTCCTTCTGAATCCACTTCGCCATCGAGGCGACGTCAACAAATTCCACCGCGTGTGCGTTAGGACGTTCAGTCATGATTTTCTCCTTTGAATATCTGCACAAAATTTCTTTGTGCATCTGATGGTCACTGCGGATATCTATTATCTCAAAATATATTGCAGGACACACCGTATTAGAAATGCTGTAGATATATACTTTGCTTTATGTATTACACGGATGTAATACGGAAGCGAACACGAAAAGACGTACGGGGAGGGGGTTCTAGAGTCTAGAGCTCCTAGACTAGGGCTAGGGTCTAGAACCCCTCATTCGCCTTCGCCGGGATATTACCGGGATTACAGGCAACCGGTCGGGTTAGCTGCCCTTCGGGTTGTCCTCGTCCTCAAACTCACCCAGGTCAATGTGGGTACGAGGCTCTGAAACGAGCTTCTTCACCACGGGGCGGGCAGCAATCACAGGCACGGAACCGGTGTAGCCTTCACGGATGCGAGCAATCTCGTAGACGCGGTCACGAACCGTGTACCAGCCGATAATCAGCAGCGGGATAACCAGCAGCAGCGATGCCAGGGTGTAGGTGCCCACCGGGTAATCCAGAGCCATCAGCACCAGCACAACAGCCAGGAAGCCCATCACAGCCCAGTCGCTGAAACGACCGCCGGGTGCACGGTAGTTGGGGCGCTTGTACTTGCCCTCGCCGATCAGCTTCAGGTATTTCTGGTGCGACATTGCGATAGCCGCCCAGCTAGCCATGGTGCCCACAGATGCGATGTTCAGCACGACCTCGAACGCCTGCTCGGGAACGAAGAAGTTCAGCACAACACCGAAGAGGCCCACCACACCGGTCAGCAGAATACCTGCCACCGGAACGCCGGAGCGGGACACCTTGGTGGCGAACTTCGGTGCCGAACCGGCAACACCCATCGAGTGGAGGATACGGCCGGTGGAGTACAGGCCAGCGTTCAGTGAGGAAGCAGCCGCGGTAATCACGACCAGCTGCATAATCGGTGCGGTGCCTTGAATACCGATAGCGTCGAAGAAGGTCACGAACGGCGACTCTGCGTCCTTGTATGCGGTGTAGGGCATGAGCAGGCAGAGCAGAACCACGGAACCAACGTAGAAAATCGCAATACGCCAGATCACGGTGTTGATAGCACGGGGGATAACCTTCTCAACGTTCTTGGTTTCACCACTGGTGGTGCCGACCAGCTCAATACCGGCGTAGGCGAACACAACACCCTGAACCACGATAAGAGCGGGAAGAATGCCGTTGGGGAAGAAGCCGTCATTGGCTGCAATAAGGCTCAAGCCGGGGGTGACGCCGTTGATGGGTTCACCGAAGACCAGGTACCAGATACCTACCGCCATGAAGGACAGCAGGGCAAGAATCTTAATGAGCGCGAACCAGAATTCCAGCTCACCGAAGAGCTTCACGGAGATGAGGTTCAGAGCCACGGTGACGATAACGACGATGAATGCGCTAAGCCACTGGGGAATGTCTGCGAAGAACTGGTTGTATCGACCGAACCAGCTGATGTAGATGGCGATAGCGGTGGCGTCTGCAACGGCGGTCATTGCCCAGTTCAGCCAGTAAAGCCACCCGGATACGAATGCAGCCTTTTCGCCATAGAATTCGCGGGTGTAGGAGACGAAGGAGCCCGAGGAGGGGCGGTGAAGAATCAGCTCGCCGAGGGCTCGAAGAATCAGGTAGCCGAAGAAACCGATGACGGCGTAGATGACGGCGAGCATGGGGCCTGCATCCTGCAGGCGGCTACCGGTGCCCAGGAACAGGCCGGTACCAATTGCGGAACCGATGGCAATCATCTGGAGCTGACGTGCGCCAAGCCCCTTGTGGAAGCCTTCCTGTTCGTGTGCAAACGGGTCGTCTGTGGGGGGCTTAGTGTATTGATCCGCTGCAGAAGTCTGCGGATTCTTGTTCGGTGAGGTGCTCATGCTATACCTCCTTGAATAGTTACATCTGGAGCACGTGCTACACGAAATGTGGTTGGGAACACGCCTGTGAGTTGTAATGACTATAGCACGACAATTTGGTTAAATATAATCCGCGTCACGTAACAATTTATATACATATAATGCATATCTTGTGAATATATTTGGTTCATGTTGTATTGTGTGGTTTTCATTGTTTTGTGAAATAGATTAATTGAACTCTGAGTTTAAAAAATCAATTCCCCCACCAGTGCACAGCACAAGAGCACCCACAACGGGGTGCTCCAGCAACCTATTCAGAATGGGGAGTTAGCCCTCTAGCAGGCGGTCAATCTTCGCCCGCAACGCACGCTCACGACGATTCAACCACCACCAGCTCGGCCAACGCATCAATGACTTACGACCCACCTGCACGACCGAGGGGAGCTTCGCCTCCGCAAGCGCCACATCAATCTCGTGGTCGCTCGCACCCTCATCACGCATTTTCTCTATTAACTCAAGGGATTTCGCCATATCGCCATGCCCCAAAACATGACGACTCTTACGTTCCAGAACCTCATCCAACAGGGCGCGCACCGGGGCAATAGCCGCCGCATTCGGGTGCTCACGCTCAGCACGACGCTGCGCCTGGCGGGCACGCTTCTCACGCTTCGCGTCGAGCTGTTTCGGATTATTTTTAGCGCTCGCCTTGATCATGGGAGGATCCTTTCGCTGCGTCCGGGTGATGTGTATGCTGACCTGCGCACAGAATACATCAAGTCATTAACACCTCTACTTTACCGCGGTATTTGGCAGAACTTTTATTGCGGTAAACCCAAAAAAACCCACAAAAAATTAGCGATAAATAAGTCGTATCTTGGTAAAATAGTGTGAGTAGGAGGCGTCTCGCGCGCCAACAAAATACGGTGAACCGGCCCAATATCGGTAACCGGTCGCATCTATCCAAGGAGTCAGCATATGGCTATTGCAACCCCAGAAGTTTACGCAGAAATGCTGCAGACCGCGAAGGAAAAGGGCTTCGCGTACCCCGCAGTGAACGTGACCTCCTCCCAGACCCTGAACGCTGCTATCCGCGGCTTCGCAGAGGCTGGCTCGGACGGCATCATCCAGGCATCCACCGGTGGTGCAGCATACTGGTCCGGCGCTTCCAAGAAGGACATGGTCGTTGGCTCCCTCGCCTTCGCAGCATACGCACGCGAAGTTGCTAAGCAGTACGACGTGAACATTGCACTGCACACCGACCACTGCCCCAAGGACAAGCTGGAAGGCTTCGTCCTGCCCCTGCTGGCAGAGTCCGAGAAGGCTGTTGCTCGCGGTGAAGACCCCATCTTCAACTCCCACATGTGGGACGGCTCCGCAATCGACCTGGATGAGAACCTGAAGATCGCTGCTGAGCTGATCGAGCGTACCTCCAAGGCAAAGCTCGTTCTCGAGGTTGAGATTGGTGCTGTTGGTGGCGAGGAAGACGGCGTTGAAGGCGCTATCGACGACTCCCTGTACACCACCGTTGCAGACGCAATCAAGACCGTTGAGGCAATCGGCCTGGGCGAGAAGGGCACCTACATGGCTGCTCTGACCTTCGGTAACGTTCACGGCGTGTACAAGCCCGGTAACGTTCACCTGCGCCCCGAGCTGCTCAAGGAAATCCAGACCGAGGTCGGCGCTAAGTACGGCAAGGGCGACAAGCCCTTCTACCTGGTCTTCCACGGTGGCTCCGGCTCCACCGAGCAGGAGATTGCAGACGCAGTGTCCTACGGTGTTATCAAGATGAACATTGACACCGACACCCAGTACGCGTTCACCCGCCCCGTTGCTGGCCACATGTTCAGCAACTACGACGGTGTGCTGAAGGTTGACGGCGAGGTCGGCAACAAGAAGACCTACGACCCCCGCGTTTGGGGCGCAGCTGCAGAGGCAGGTATGGCCGCACGCGTGGTCGAGGCTTGCCAGCAGCTCGGTTCCGTCGGTACCTCCATCAAGTAAGGTACTGTTCGCCCGCCGCAACCTCCGTAGGTGTTGCCGGGTGCGAACCTAAGCTTCTTTAAGCGAAAACGGTGCCCGCTTCCTCATGACGAGGAGGCGGGCACCGTTCTTTTAAATTTCAGGTGAGAGTCAGCCGGGGCAGGGACTCGCGTTAGTTCCTGTGCTGGGTCTCAACAGGGCTCTTAGTTGGGTAGGGGTGGGTTTACTTGCCGCAGCCGCAACCACCGCAGCCGCAGCCGCCGGACTTCACAGCCACCGAACCGGAGGTGGGAATACCGTCGCCGGTGTCGCCGCCCATGAGGTTCACACGGTTGCCAATCTCGGGGCCGCCAATCGGCTGGGGTGCCTTACCCGCCAGGGTTGCCGCGAAACCTGCAGGCTCCGCCAGAGGGCTCAGGTTCGGGATCATTGACGCCGCCGGGGAGCCGGAGGGGCCGCACGCAGCCGCTGCCGCATTAGCCTTCGGCTGAGCAACCAGGTGAGCGCGGGAGAAGCGCTTAATCTGCTCGGCGGTCGGGTACGCGAAGGACACCTTCACCTCACCGTTGACGAGCATGAGCGGCAGAACCGCGCGGCCGTTCATCTCAATCTGCTCGGCGACCGGTGCGCACTCTTCAAATGCTGAAGGGTAGGAGTCGGTGGAGTACACCTCAATGTCCACGCCCGAATCCAGCGCCTCCTGCGCGGCACCCAGGAAGATGGAACGCTCCATATCCTGCGGATCCTCCGGGTTCTCGCCGGGGCCCGGAATAAATACTTCAAGAACGGTCTCAGCCGCTTCAGTCATCAGTTCAGCCTTTTCTCTCTTATGGGCACCGACTCGGGGGAGGGTGCCACTCCTTCACTAAGTGTACTCGCGACCTCAAGAGTGTAGAAGTGTGAGTCGAAGTTCCAGATTTGCGGAATATTTGCAGAATTCGAGTCGAATGACTCTCAGCTCATGAGCTGCAGGTTCAGGTGTTGTATTCTGAGTGCATATGCACCGGAGTGTGCGAACCCTGCAATATCCAGACAGGCGCCGCCCGATGCGACACTATAAGGCAACGACGCCCGCATCCGACGCGGACGCATCAGCGCTACAAATACACGCTATTCATAGCGCCACACGACCAGAAGGAGCATATATGTTTGGTTTCGGTAAGAAGAAGAAGGAAGCTGCCGCACAGGAAGCATCGTCCGCAGACGTCTACGTCGCACCTGCTACCGGTGAGTACCTGCCGCTGAGCGAAGTTTCCGACCCCGTTTTCTCTCAGGGCGTTATGGGCGATGGCTACGCAGTGAACCCCACTGCAGGCACCATCGTCGCACCCGTTGCAGGCACCATTGCACTGATTCAGGACACCCTGCACGCATTTATGCTCCGCACCGAAAACGGCGGCGAGGTACTGGTCCACATCGGTATCGACACCGTTGAGCTCGGCGGCGACGGCTTCACCAAGCTTGCTAACGTAGGTGACAAGGTTGAGGCAGGCGCCCCCATCATCGAGGTCGACTGGGCAGCTATCGAGGGTCGCATCCCCTCTAAGGAAACCATGGTGATGATCACCAACACCGCAAAGTTCAACATCTCCAAGGACTCTGAGTCCCGTCGCCCCGTCGCAGCCGGTGAACGCGTTGCTCAGGCATCCAAGAAGTAAGCTGAACCAGCGAAAATAGCTCAGCTTCAACAGCGGCGAAAACCCGCGAAAATACTCAACGCAAAAGGTCGCGTCCTGCAGGCTCAATCGGGCTACAGGCGCGGCCTTTTCCGTTATACGAGAAATTTTTTTAACGCCGCATGAAATACCGCTATTAAAAACAGCGGAAAAGGAGGAACACATTCACCCGTATGGCACAGTGGGTAAGAATGAGGTGCATGTAATACCCTATTTGCCTGTGAGTGCAGTGAATCACCGATAAAAATCATTATCCTACATGGAGTTGCAGCTTGAGTTGAGGGAATCCGGACCCTCAACTCATAAACGAAAAAGAACCACTACAGTGACTGCATTCCCGAAGATCTCCAAGAATCTGCTGAGCCGTCGCGGCTTCATCGGTGCCTCCGCCCTGGCACCCGCTGCCCTCATGTTCCAGGCAGGCGAAGCCCGCGCCGTAGCCAGCACCCGCGCACATCAGCTGCTCTACAAGACCGATGAATTTTTCATCGCCCACCGCGGTGACGGCAACATCAGCCCCGAGCACACTGCCTTCGCTTACGCAGAGTCCGTACGCCGCGGCGCCCTCGCCGTCGAAATTTTCGTACGCACCACCAGCGACGGCCAGTTCGTCTGCATGCACAACACTAACATCAAGCACACCACCGGTGCGTCCATGGACGTGCGCGGCCACACCCTCGCCAAACTGCGCCAGCACAAGGTCAACATGCGCAAGAACCTGGGTGAAAAGACTGACCTGTACGACATCCCCACCCTCGAAATACCATGAAGCTGCGCCAGAAGGTCACCACCGGCCAGGTAGTGAACTGCAAGGTGGAGAGAGCGGGCGAGGGTGCGTAGGGACGCGGGGATGTCTATGTGGGCGGGGAAGACTCGCAGGGTAGGGGAGCGCGCGGGACTAGAATTAAAAGCGTCAGAGTCGACCGCACCGGCCGCCCCAACCCGAAAGGCACGCCATGACCACCTCACCCGAAAGCTCCGCCGAGAATCCCGCCGCAAAGACCGCTGCGAAATCCGCCTCGCTGCGAGGCCGCACCGAACCGCACATGCAAAGCATCAACATGCCGCAGCGTGAACCTATCGACCCCTACGAGCGACCCTCCTACCCCTTCTTCTACGTGCCCACCGATCTGCTCATCGGCGGCAGTTGGGTCACCGGCGACAACGGCTCCTTCCCCGTACACAACCCCTCCTGCGGCCAAATCCTCGCGCACGTCGCCGACGCCAGCGTCGAACAGGGTATCGAAGCACTCGACGCCGCCTGCGACGCCCGCACCTCATGGGCGGCAACCAGCGTCCGCGAACGCGCCGACATCCTCAACCACGCCTACACGCTCATGACGCAACGCACCGAAGTCATCGCCCGGCTCATGACCCTCGAAATGGGTAAGCCCCTCGACCAGTCCCGCGGCGAAGTCGCCTACGCGGCAAACTACCTGCGTTGGTACGCCGAAGAAGCCGCCCGCAACTTCGGCCGCACCGCCGTCGCCCCCGAATCCGGGCTGCAAATCACCACCGTACGCCGCCCCGTCGGCCCCTGCCTGCTGATTACCCCCTGGAACTTCCCGCTCGCCATGGCGGCACGCAAGGTCGCCCCGGCGCTCGCGGCGGGCTGCACCGCGGTGCTCAAGCCCGCCTCCCTGACTCCGCTCAGCTCCCTGTACTTCGCGTCCCTGATGCGTGAGGCGGGCCTGCCGGACGGCGTGCTGAACGTGGTGACTACCTCCCGTACCGGTGAGGTTGTCTCCGCGCTGATGGCTGATGAGCGCCTGCGGAAGGTCTCGTTCACCGGCTCCACCGCGGTGGGCCGGACCCTGCTCGCGCAGGCCTCGCAGAACGTTCTGCGCACCTCTATGGAACTGGGCGGCAACGCACCGTTCATCGTCTTTGAGGACGCGGATATCCCCGCCGCCGTGGAGGGTGCCTACGCGGCGAAGATGAGGAACATGGGCGAGGCGTGCACTGCCGCCAATCGATTCATCGTGCACGAGGACGTTGCCGAAGAGTTCACCCGCGTCTTCGTGGAGCGTATGGAGGCGACCGTCGTGGGTGACGGAGCCATTGACGGAACCGAATGTGGACCGCTTATTCAACCTTCAGCGGTTGAATCCATGCTTTTTATGGTGGAAGATGCCCTGGGTAAGGGTGCGCTCCTTGCCTGCGGCGGGTATATTCCCGAGCTTGAGAAGAATGTTCCGAGCGATACCGGCGGCATGCCCAGGAACCTCAACAAGGGCAACTTTATTCGCCCCACCGTGCTGACCGGCGTGACTGATTCGATGCGTGTGTGGCGTGAAGAAATCTTCGGCCCCGTCGCCCCGATTGCCACGTTCAGCGGCTACGGCGAGGAGGGAGAACGCACCGCCCTGAAGCTTGCCAACGACACGGAGTACGGCCTGGCGGCGTACGTGTACACGAGCAACCACCCGCGCTTTACGCGCATGGCGGCTGGCCTGGAGTTCGGCCTGATCGGTTACAACTCAGGTGTCATCTCGAACGCCGCCGCCCCGTTTGGCGGTGTGAAGCAGTCCGGTATCGGTCGTGAGGGCGGCCCCGAGGGACTGGAGGAGTACACCGAGCTGCAGTATATCGGCGCGCCGAACCCGTTCGCCGGATAAGCCTGTTTGCCGGATACAGCGAGATGCCGGCTGCGACGAACCCTGGATGACGAGCTCTGGATGACGAGCTCTGGATGCAGTGAAGCCCCGGCGGGCACCCGAGAAGGTGCCCGCCGGGGCTTTGCGCTGTCTAATCATGCGCGGGTGCTAGAGCTGGTACTGCCTAGAAATGACTCTGCCTAGAGCTGGCCCAGTGCTTAGAGTTGGCGCGGGGGTTATATCTGGTGCAGCGCGAGCAGCTTGCGGCTGAAAGCCTCTGCTGGACCCTTGCCACAGGAGTTGGGACGTGGCTCCAGGGCGACCTGCTCGAAGAAGGTGACCCAGGTGCGTCCGTCGGTGTGGGAGGTGAGTGCCGCCTCCAGGGTGGGGTGTTCGATGGTTTCTGCCGGGGGCTTGATACCAGCCCCGCGGAGTGCGTTTAGTGCCTCTACTGCCGATGTTTCACGTGAAACCAAACCTCCAGAGGTTACTTCTTCACCCTTTTTCTCTAGTTCGAGGCGTACGGCAACCTCCGCCGCCTGCTCCACCGGGGTATCCGTGCTGCGCCCACGCAGACCGTGCAGCGACGGAATAGCGCGACTCGCCAGAGATAGGTACGCCGCCAGTGCCGAAGGCTCCGAGAGACGACCGTAGGTGTAGCCGGTGGGCAACATAATGCCGACCGGGGCGAAGCGGTGACCGCCCGTATGTGAGCACTCCCAGACTGCGTTCGCGGGCAGGATATCCGTCAGATGCGCCGCAATAGGTCGACCGCGTAGCGCGCAGCAACGGTCACGCTTAGAATGGGCGCATACGAGAATGGCGGGGGAGTCCATGAGCTCCGCGCCGGTCGCCTGAATCAACTCCTGCGGGTTGTCCAAGGGCAGCTTGAGCAGTTGCTCGGGGGTGCTCACGCTGAAGGAGTAGAGCTTCTCCCCACCCGGGGTGCAGAGCGCGTAGAGCACCCGGTGGGTCGGGTTGCCAGCTGCATCCGGTGCGCCGTGCAGTACGCGCCCCTCCCTGCCAGTCTGACGGATGAGTAGGAACTTCAGCCCCGCCTGTGAGACTGCCTCGCCCAATGCCGTCGAAAGCTTCTCACCGAGGGTGGATCCGTCCAGTACGTCGCGGCCCCACTGGCCCACGTGTTCGAGTGCCAGCCAGGCGGTGGCGCGTCCAGCAGTGCCACCGAGTGCTTCGTCGTCGTAGAGGGAGCAGGAGTCCGCCGGGATGCTCGTGGTGCGGGTGCGTGAGGAGAGCTCATCGGAGTGCGCGGCACGCAGATTATTTAGCTCAGTGGGGTTGGTGGCGTGCGGTTCGGGGATGGCGGGGGTGCAGGATTCAGTCATAATTCCTCGATTCTACGCCTGCAGATGATGAGGGCACTATAGTGCCGAAAAATCGCCAATAAATCTAAAAGACAACCGTATCGGGGTGATTTTTGGGGATTATCGGGCGGTCAACTACTCAGGAAGAAGTGCCAAAGCGACGCGGTAGAGGCGATCTTTCTCTTCGGGGGTGCCAAGGAAGGAGCGGATCATGTACCCCTGGAAGACCATCATGAGGGCGTCCGCGGTGTCGCGGGTGTAGTCGGCGATGAGTGCCTCCTGCTCGGGGGTG
Source organism: Rothia sp. 27098_8_161 (assembly GCF_041432905.1). Taxonomy (NCBI): domain Bacteria; kingdom Bacillati; phylum Actinomycetota; class Actinomycetes; order Micrococcales; family Micrococcaceae; genus Rothia; species Rothia sp. 27098_8_161. Next base: position 73,700 of record NZ_JAPWAL010000002.1, read on the forward strand.
CGCTGCGCCGGGTCGGAGTTGATTTCGTGTAGAACGCTCAGTTGTTCAGCTGCCCAGGGGGTGAGGGTTTTTACGATGATGCCCTGCAATAGAGGAATGACCTCCGCGGTTGCCTTGGCAATTTCGGGTACGTGGAGCGATTCAAGGCGGATGCGCAGCATGGCGGAGAAGTTCTCGTTAACCAGCTGGTTGGTGTATATGGTTTCGAGGATATCTTGGGGTCCGGTGCCTTCGGGGAGTGCGGCGTAGAGTTCCTTGATGCGGTTGAGGCGTTCGTTAATGGCGGTGGTGAGGATGTCTTCTTTGCCGGTGAAGTGCGAGTAGATGGATCCGGAGGACAGGCCGGAGGCCTTGATGATGTCGCTCATGGAGGTGTTGATGTAGCCGCGTTCGAGGAAGCAGGTGATGGCTGCTTCGATGATTTGGGTGCGACGTGCGGCTTTGGTGGCGTCTGTTAGTCGGGGCATAGTTCCAGTCTAGGGGGTGAGGGACCCGGAAAGCATAAACACAATACCAATTCTTTTTGTGACATTGCAAACAAAATAGCTATTTTGTTTGCTTGCAACAAAAACCGGGGGTAGAGTTCTATCTCGTAAACGAAATAAGCATTTTGTTTGGAGATTATCATGAACACTGAAACCACCGCTGTAGTCACCGCGGAATCGGTGACCCCGGCAGCCCCCGAACGCTCCTCCTGGATTAAGGTCATCAGCACCTCCCTGCTGGCATCCCTGATCGTTGCGGTTGTTATCCTCGCCTTCACCTGGCCCACCAAGACTATGGAGGCAAAGAACCTGCCCGTCTCTATCGCGGGTCCCGAGGTGACCGTCAGCCAGTTTGAACAGTCTCTCAAAGACAAGGGCATTGAGACCTTTGAACTGAAGCAGGCTTCCTCCCGTGAAGAGACTGAACAACAGATCAAGCAGCGTGAAACCTATGGCGCAATTATCTTCACCGAAGGCGCCGCACCCGAGGTGCTGACCGCCCCCGCCGCCAATGCCGCAGCAACCCAAATGCTCAACGGTGTAGCCGCCCAGCTGAACGCGCAGATTCAGCAGAAGGCACTCACCGCTAAGACTGAAGCCCTCACCCAGGCAGTGCAGGCTGGCGGTGAGCAGGGTGCCCAGGCCGCCGCGCAACTGGAGCAGATGAAGGCGCAGGCCGAGCAGGCATCCGCCATGGCGGTGAAGACCACCGCCGTGGTGCCCCTGAGCGAGAGTGACTCCTCCGGTACCGGCCTGGCTATTGCCGCTTTCCCCCTGGTTATAGGTGGAATCCTCGGCGGCGCGCTCTCCCTGACCCTTATCAAGGGCACCTGGCGCCGCTTTGCTACCGCAACCCTGTATGCTGTCATCGCCGGTGCTGTGAGCACCCTAATCCTAAGCACCTGGTTCGGTTTGATTCCCGGTGATTTTGCAACCCTGCGGGCAGCATTTGCCGCAACCTATTTGGCGACCGCATCCTTCATGATTGGTATGGGCGCCCTACTGGTTCCCGCCGCTGGCTTGGGTCTGGGTGCGGTGGTGACCATGTTCATCGGTAACCCGATTTCGGGTGCGTCCATGCCGAGCGTGTTCCTACCCGGTGCGTGGGGTCAGATTGGTCAGGTGATGGTTCCAGGTGCCTCCTCGACACTGCTACGTTCCATCGCGTACTTCCCGGAGGCTGCAACGAGCGGCCAGTGGCTGGTACTCGGCTCTTGGATCGCGTTCGGTCTGCTCGCCGGCGTGATTGGCTGGGCCGTCAAGGAACGCCGCACCGCAACGGTGGAGGCATAACCACCGCGGGTTGGATAACCGGCGCAACGTAGCCGGCACAATATGGCCGGTACAAGGTAAGAAGGGTGTGCGCCATGTTCACTGAACACGGCACACACCCTTTTCTGTCGACTTACCGACTGTTATGCGCTGTTACTGGTTGTCGAGGACGTACTGCTTGAACTGCTCGTCCCGGCGCTTGAATTCTTTAAGCTCATTCTCCAGGGCTGCCTGGTTCTTGGCGACGAGCGGCTTCTGGTACTGCGCCTCCAGGTCGTAGAGCTTCTGCGAACGGCCTACATCCTGATTGCACTGCGCTTCGATGACTGCGATTCGAATTTCTTCTTCGGAGGGGGTGGTGCTCTGAGGAATGTTCTTTTCTTCCTTGACGGTCATCTCACTATCGGGGGTGAGGCCCTTGTCTTTGACGCATCGCTTCCATTCGTCGTCGAGGGATTTTTTGAGCTGTCGATCCCCTGCGGCGTCTCGGGCATCGGTCTCCAAACGTCTATACGTGGCGGAGCCGAATGGTATCTCTCCAATTTGCTTCATCTCATCGATGGCGCGCTGATAACATTCGGTCCTGACATCCTTCCCGGGGTCGGAGGAGGGCGCAGGGGAGGACAGATCCAGCGTATTCGATTCATTGGGCTCGTGGAGGCCGTATTTTTGGGCGCGCTCAACATTCCAGAATCCGTAGGTCCTGCCGTAGTTCCTGCCGGCCCCCTCGGTGCGGACAAACATCTCGTAGTGCTGCCCGTGTTCGGCAAAACACTTTTTGCGTGCCAGCTCAAGGGCCTTGGTGAAGTATTCGTCCTTACCGGTGGTGTCGTATGCATCCAGGGGTAGGATCACCTGGTCATTTTCTACGTCGAAGATTGCTCGGGCGCTTTCGTCCTTCTCCAACGGAGGGCCAAAAGAGCACGAGGAGAGCGTGAGGCCCAGCAGGATTGCGGCGGTAGCTCGCGCCAAGTTACGCCTTGCGCCGGTAGGCTCTGTATTGTGGGTAGGCGTTGCACTGCCGGTAGACCTCGTGAGGTGGCTAGACATGGTGTATCTCCAATCTGTTACGGGGAGCCTGTGGCGTCGCGGCCACACCCCCCTGTAGACCACGCGAACTAGGTGGTCTTGAGAACACTTCTTGAGAAGGTGACTTAACAATACCCCCTAGTGGGGCGGGTTTGCGCTCAATAGGCTGGTGCGTGCAGTAGAAAATTTTCTGCCGCATGGCGGTTCGTCACGGCTCAGCCCGGCGAAACCATGCTCGCCAATGCCGGCAAAAATACGGCGGAATCACGGCGAAAACAGTGCAAGCGCAGGACGGGTAGGCGGGTGTACCTGATTTGGTGCCCCGCCCGCCTCGCGCCACAATGAACACATGACCGCAGAAGACACCACTGCACTAACCAGTGCCAGGCTCGACCTCTGGCTCTGGTCAGTGCGCATCTTTAAAACCCGCTCCCTCGCCGCCGACGAATGCAAAGGCGGCCACGTGCGCGTCAACGACGCCCCCGCCAAGCCCTCCCAAAAACTCAAAAAAGGCGACATCGTCAAGGTTCGCTACCCCGGCTGGGAACGCGTCTTCAAAGTCGAAAAACTCCTCGTCAAACGCGTAGGCGCACCCATCGCCGTCACCTGCTACGAAGACCTCTCCGGCCCGCGCCCCGCCTACCTCTCCATGCCGCCGGTCGCCAAACGCGAACGAGGCAGCGGCCGCCCCACCAAGAAGGAACGCCGCGCCCTCGACGAACTGCGCGGCCGAGGGGCCTAAAGCGCATCTCACACACCTATCTCGCAGAGTGCACCTTGCCCCACGCGCAGGCACTCGCCGCGGCGGCAGGGAGTAGCCTAGAAGGATGAGCACACAGAAGCACCCGAATACCGAACCCGCTGTGAACACCGCCGAGCCTTCGCTGAACCGGCGCATCCTCGCCCTCGCCGTACCCGCCTTCGGCGCGCTCATAGCCGAACCCATCTTCGTACTCACTGACTCCGCACTCATTGGCCAACTCGGTAAGGCGGAACTCGCCGGCATGAGTATTGCCGCCACGCTCGTCACCACGGTTGTGGGCCTCATGAACTTCCTCGCCTACTCCGTCACGCCCGCCGTGGCGCGCGCCTTCGGCGAGAAGAACCTGCGCCGCGCCTGGCAGATCGGCGTGGACGGCGTGTGGGTCGCCTTCGGCCTCGGCATGCTCCTCATGATCGCCGGATACGCCTTCGCAGACCCGCTGCTGCGCGGCCTCGGCGCGACCGACGAAACCATCAGCTACGCCCTCGACTACCTGCACCACTCACTCTGGGGCATCCCGCCGATGATGATTATCCTCGCGCAGGTCGGCACGCTCCGCGGGCTGCAAGACACCGTCACCCCGCTCAAAGTCGCTACGGTTGGCACGCTCGTGAACATTGCGCTGAACTGGCTGCTCATCTACCCGGTCGGCTGGGGCGTTGCCGGTTCGGCGACCGGTACCTCCCTCACCCAGTGGGGCATGGCTGCCGCCCTCGGCATGGTCATGATGCGCGGCACCCACGAGCACGCCGTCCGCTGGGCACCCGACCTTGCCGGCATGCGCTCGGTGCTCTCGCTCGGCTCCTGGCTCATGCTGCGCACCCTGTCCATGCGCATCGCCTCCCTGCTGACCGTGTTCGTCGTGGCGCGATTCGGCACCGAACACACCGCCGCCTACCAGCTCGGCATGGGTGTATTTAACCTCTTCCTCTACGCCCTGGACTCCCTCGCCATCGCCGCCCAGGCGCTACTCGGCAAGGAACTCGGCGAACGTGACCTGGCTGTGGAATCCGAGCGCGTGAAGGTGCGCCAGCTGAAAAACCGGCTGCTGCGTATGAGCCTCATCTACGGTGTTATCACCGGCCTGATCTGCCCGCTCATCGGCTTCTTCGGCTCCTGGATTTTCACGCAGGACGCGCAGGTGGCGTTCCTTTTCACCATCGCCACCGTCATCATCGCCCTCGGCCAGCCCATCGCCGCGTACGTGTTCACCCTGGACGGCATCCTCATGGGCGCGCAGGACGTGAAATACCTGGCAATCGGCTGCTTCATCATGCTCGTCATGTACGTGCCCGTTATGCTCGGCCTGCACTGGGCTGTCGGCGCCGGTGCCATGGATGCGCTCGCCGGGTATTGCGGCCTGTGGGCGGCGTATATTCTGTACTTCCAGGGAATCCGCGCGGTCATTTTCGGCCGCCGCGCCCGCTCGGATGTGTGGATGAAAGCCGGTGCCTAAACCCTTCGAACCTGACTGCTTCGGAACATACGTGCTCTGGGCGTAATGGCTCACAATTAGACCGCCCGCCCCCTCCGCAGGTGTAGCATGACAGGGTATTGAAACCCTCATGTAAAGGATGAAACCGTGACCGTAACCCGCGAAGAAGCCCTCGAAATTTTCGCCCGCCGCCGCGCAACCCGCGCCTACGATCCCGACCGCCGCGTCAGCGACGAAGACTTCGCCGCAATCCTCGAATTTGCGCGCCTGTCGCCCAGCTCCGTCGGCACCGAACCGTGGAAGTTCCTGGTCATCCAGGACCCCGAACTGCGTGAAAAGCTCAAGCCGATTGCCTGGGGCATGGCGGGCGCCCTTGACGACGCTAGCCACCTGGTCGTACTGCTGGCGAAGAAGGGTCTGCGCTACGACACCCCGTGGATGCGCCGCACCCTCGAAGGCCGTAACCTCACCGAGGAGCAGATGGAGGCCGCACTCGAACGCTACGGCAACTTCCAGAAGAACGACATGAAGGTCCTGGAAAGCGACCGCGCGCTCTTCGACTGGGCATCCAAGCAGACCTACATTGCCCTGGGCAACATGATGACCGGCGCCGCAATGCTCGGCATCGACTCCTGCCCCATTGAGGGTATGAACTACGAAGCAGTGAACGAGCTGCTCGCTTCTGCAGGCCTGTTTGACCCGGAGGAGTACGGCCTGTCCGTGGCTGTGACCTTTGGTTATCGTGCCCACGAGATTGCCCCGAAGAGCCGCCGCTCCATCGAGGACCTGGTGACCTGGGCCTAAGGTACTGCCCGGGTTTTAGGCGAGGTTTTCTTGCCGGGTTTTTGAGCTCGGGCTTTCGGGAGGGGCGTTTGAGCTAGGTGTTCACGCCTGGTGTTCAAGCCGCCGCCCGTGAAAACTAAATATAAAGAAATGCACCGCCTTTACACGGGCGGTGCATTTCTTTATATCTTTTACCGTGCAAAAAGCACGGTGAGATGCGTTTTTGAATTTTTCGTTTGAAATCGCGCGGGGCAATTCATTCTGTATAACGGCAGGGCGCTACTTCCTAAACGCCGTCAGACGCATAGAATTCAGCACCACAAATACCGAACTAAACGCCATTGCCGCAGCCGCAATCATCGGGTTCAGCAGACCCGCCACAGCGACCGGAATAGCCGCCGAATTGTAGGCGAACGCCCAGAACAGGTTCGACTTAATGGTGCGCAGCGTAGCGCGGGAGAGACGTAGCGCCGTCACCACCGAAGCAACATCCGAACGGGTCAGCACAATATCGGCTGCCTCCGCGGCAACGTCCGTGCCCGAACCCATCGCAATGCCCAGCTCAGCAAGAGCCAGCGCCGGGGCATCATTCACGCCGTCGCCGACCATCGCCACGCGGTGACCGGCAGCCTGCAACTTCTCAATCACCTGCGACTTACCCTCCGGGGTCACGCCGGCGTACACGTTCTCAGCCGAAATGCCGACCTTCGAGGCGACCGCCTGCGCAACCTGCGGGGCGTCACCGGTGAGCAGGATCGGCTCCAGGCCGAGCTCACGCAGCTGCGCCATGGTTTCTGCCGCCTCCGGCTTGGGAGTGTCGGCAACCGAAATCATGCCGACCGGCTGCAGAGCGGAGGTGCTGCTCGGGGTATCATTCGGGGCCTCGCCGCGGGCGACAACCACCGTCGTCAGACCCGCCCGGCGAGCCTGATCCAGCAGGGCCAACTGAGCCTCGCTCAGCTGCGCACCCGCTGCCTGCAGGTACTCGGGAGTACCCACCACAACCAGCTGGGAGGTGCCATACTCGGCGCCTTCACCCGCGCCGCTCAGCACGCCGCGCACGCCTCCGGGAACACCCTCAAAGCCGCTCACACTCGGCGCCGAAGCACCCTCCGCCAGCACGCCCTGCTCACGGGCAAAACCGGCAATCGCGCGAGCAATCGGGTGCTCACTCAGCGCCTCCACGGCGGCGGCATCACGCAGAACAGACAGGGAACGCTCGTTCTTGGAACCGGTAGAATCCGACGAAATACCGGACAAGTCACCCACCGACTCATAGTCACCAAAGGTGCCGTAGAACGCCACAGACATCTCTCCGGTCGTCACCGTACCGGTCTTATCCAGCACCACGCGATCAACCGTGCTCGTCGCCTCCAACACCTGCGCATTACGAATCAAAATGCCCAACTGCCAGCCGCGACCCGTACCCGCCAGCAGCGCCGTCGGAGTAGCCAAACCCAAAGCGCACGGGCACGCCACCACCAGTACCGTCACTGCCGCATTAAACGCCGCCGCACCGTCACCAGAAACCAGCCACCAACCGACCAGTGTCAGCGCCGAAATCACCAAAACCACCGGCACAAACACCGCAGAAACACGATCTGCCAAGCGAGCAATCGGAGCCTTCGTCTCCTGCGCGCTCGCCACCAGCTCACCCATCTTCGCCAGAGTCGTCTCAGCGCCCACGCGGGTCGCACGCACCGTCAACGAACCAGACGTATTCACCGTCGCACCCGTGACCGCATCACCCGGATGCACCTCAACCGGCACAGACTCACCCGTCAACAGGGACGCATCCACCGCCGACGAACCCTCAACCACCACACCATCCGTGGCGATCTTCTCACCCGGGCGCACCAAGAACAGGTCATCCGGCATGAGGTCCTCCACCGGAACCTGCACCTGCTTCGTCACGCCCTGCTTATCGGTGCGCAGCAGAGTCGCCTCCTTCGCACCCATACTCAGCAGGGTGCGCAGCGCCTCCGAAGAACGATCGCGAGTACGGTGCTCAATCGCGCGACCAATCAGCAGAAACAGCGTCACCATGGACGCCGAATCAAAATACAGCGGCGCATGGTTGCCGGTAAACATCGACCAGAAACTACCGTCTGCATGATGCACATGCGCCGTCAACTCCGGGTTCATGAGCAGCTGCGCCAGCGAATAGAAATACGCCAACACCACACCGAGAGATACCAGTGTATCCATCGTGGACGAGCCATGACGCGCATTAATAAGCGCCGCACGGTGGAACGGCGCAGCACACCAAAATGCAACCGGCGCCGTCAGAACCGCCACAACCCAACCCCAATTCGGGAACTGGAACGACGGGAACATCGAAATCAAGAAAATCGGCACACCCAAAATCGCCGCATAAATAATGCGGTCAGTGAAGCCGCCATTCATGCTCGGAGTGCTGTGATGGTTGCCGCCGCCGGATGCGCTCGCGTTCGTTCCAGCGCCCGCGCGCGGCCCGTTCTTAAGGTGCGCCGCGTAGCCGGCATTGTTGATGGTCTCAACGATCTGTTCGTCGCTCACGCCCTCAGGTACGATGACGCGCGCCGACTCCAGCGGCAGGTTCACCGCCGGGTCAACGCCGGGGATTTTGCGGAGCTTACGCTCCACACGACCCACACAGGATGCGCAGGTCATACCCTGAATATCCACGTGAATGATTCGGGTGGACTCCGTTGATTTTACGGTTGTTCCGGCAGGATTAAAAAGAGAGCGCTCACTCTGTGATGAGGGTTCACGGGTGGTTGGTGAAGGCTGTGTAGAAGACACAATACTTCCTTAAACTTAAAAAAGGGGGGTAGAAGAAGGTGCACGAAGCCGGGGGAGGGGCCTCGAAGGACCCCGTCCCGGATAGTGTATGGTGTAGTGTTTAGGGTGCAGTACTGAGGGTGTCGCGCGAGGGCGAAAGCTGCGGGTAAAACAGCGAGGCTGTAAACGCGGCGGCGGGAGTAATGCTGTGGTGGCTTAGTGGTCGCCGGGCAGCCCATCCGGCCTGCTCGTATGCGGGCGAATACCGGTCACCTTCGCGCCACGATCAGACACACCGTAGGCACGTTTCACGGCAGCCCGCGGGAACGGTGAAGCGTTCGCCTTCTCGCGCGCTTTCACGCCCTGCTCGTGCTCGGCGGAACGTTTATTCGCGCTCGTGCCGCTACGTCGTGCGGCGCCGGGCGCATCCTCACGCGCCGTATATTCGGGGCTCTGCTTCACCCACGAATCGACCAGCGCCGCATCCAGATTCATCTGCCTGGCCACGCGGGTGATCGCGTCGCGCAGGTGCATGTTTTCGGTGCCGACAAGGGTGCGGACCGCGCCAACAACCATCGCAATGTACTGCGGAGGGTAAGCCATGATGACTCCTAATCGAGCCGGTTGCCGCGCTAGACGGTAGGGGTGTAGCCAGCCTCCACGATAGCGTCTGCAACAGCCTGAGTGTCGAGGGTGCCCTCGTGCTCAATGGTCACGGTGGAGATGCCGTCCTTGACGACGTCCACGGTCACGCCGGTCACGCCGGGAACTTCGCTGACCTCTTCGCTGACGCTCATAGCGCAGTGGTTGCAGGTCAGGCCGGTTGCCTTAACGGTGGTGGTGCTCATGATGATTTCCTTTCGGTAATGGGTTAAAAACTTGGGTCCGCCCGGTGTTTAGGTGCGGGGCGTTTAGCTGCGCATGAGACGGGAGATCGCGGCGGTTGCCTCTTTGACCTTGGCTTCTGCGATGGTCGGGTCGCCGGTGCGTTCGGATTCGACGGCGGCGCCGGTTACGCAGTGACCGATGTGCTCTTCGAGTAGGTTCAGAGAGACTGCGTGGAGCGCCTTGGAGACCGCAGCAACCTGGGTGAGGATGTCAATGCAGTACTTGTCTTCATCGACCATGCGGGCGATGCCGCGAACCTGCCCTTCGATGCGGCGCAGGCGCTTGAGGTGCGCCTCTTTGTTGGAGGTGTAACCGTGCTGGGTTTTGGGTGCCTCGCCGCTGCAGCATGCGCCGGTGTGCGCCTCGGTGGGTTCCTCAGTGGGGTTTTCAGTGGGCGTGCCGGATGCGGTGCTGACCTGGGTGGATGTGCTGTGACAGCACTGGTTGCTAGTGGTTTCCATGGCTTCATTATATACCCTAGGGGGGTATGCCACAAGGGGGTGTTACGGGTTGTTACGCGGTATGGGTGTGTGGGCTCGTTGGTACGGGGATTCTTCGATAGGTTACGACCCTGTCGATAGATTAGTGTCTTCATTGCGGGTTAAAGACCCACCGCGAAGACACTAACCTATCGAAAACCTCTGTCTAAAAAAGCAGGCGGCCCCGGACGCTTACATGTCCGGGGCCGCCTGCTGCGGTTATTTATATGTTGGGTTAGAGTTGGTTTACATATCGGGCCAGTCGCGGTGCAACGAATATTCCGTATCCCTATCACCGCTATCATTCAGGTGCCAACGCTGACCAGTACGAATATCAGCCTTGCGCAGGCGCGGGTTCGGGTTGTCCGGCTTGCCCATCGTCGGGTCGTTCTTACAACCCCACCTGGTGTCGTCGTAGCTGCAGTCACCTGCCACGCGGCCAACATCGGTCCACCACACACGCACCAGCAGCGGGTCACTGGTCGCCTGCGGGGTCACCATCATCATCTGCCACGGACCACCATCCACACGGAAACGAGCAGTGTAGTGCACGGTCGCGTACGCGTGAAAGTTGCCAGAACGCTTGTAAGCGTAGCTGGTATCCGTTCGGCGTGGACGTTCGCGAGCGTAGGTGAGGGAAGGTTCACCAGCGGTGTAGTGGGTTGCCTGGTCGCCGTTGCCGTACTCGATGACATAGGAGGAGGGCATGAGCTCAATTTCGACGTGTCCGGCGAGCATGTCTGCTTCGAGGCGGTAGGGGCCTCCGTCGTTCACGTAGAAGTTGATCTGGTCGCCCTTGTGGACGTTGGGGTCGCCTTCTGCTCGTCCGGTGCCTGTGGGGTTGTTGTAGGACTGGTGCAGGGTGGGCTTGCCGGGTTCTAGCGATTCTGCTGCATGACGGATTTCCTCCATGACTTCTTCGTAGGTTGGGCCGGTGGGGCCGGGGCTGTCGGCACTGGTCAGGGTGCGGGTATCGTTGGGAACGCAGGTTTCTGAGGTGGGGCTATGCTTGCCGAGGCCACCATCGATATAGGTCCCATCGTCACGAACGATGAGATTGTTGAGTTTTACGTGTCCAATCTTCCCGCCCTTACCTACGCAGCCAAGGATGTTAGAGTCACTTTTGGAACGAATTAGGGTAAGGCCGTTGGCGCCTTTGGTGGTGTAGGTGCTAGGTTCTGAATTGGATTGCTGAGACGTATATTCGCTGTCAGACTTATTTGTTCCAGTTGTTGGTTCACCTACAGGTGCGTTTTTATCTCTTTTTACTCTTTGTGTTTGGCAGACTTTAGCGCTTTTATCTGAGGAGCATTCTTTTGTAGTAACATCTGCAATAACAGGACCAGGATTTAAACATAAGACCTGCAAAGCAATAAAAATGGGAAGAATAACTTTACGTGTGCTCATCGCCTTAATCCTCTACTGATTCGTAGCGTAGAATCTCCCACTGTTGACCATTATGCTTCAGTTCAAATTTAAAAGTGTTCTTAGTCTTATCCTTATTTTCCCACCGGCGCCAACTACCATCGGACTCAACATAAGTTTCGTAATCCCACTCACGGTAAGCCTTCCAAAAATAGGTTTCACCATCTTCTGACCATGGATTTCCGTCAGCAATAAAATGGTCTACTCCTCCAATGACCCAACCACCACTAGCGTAGAGATCCTTAATATCTTCATACGCTTTCAATTCATTTTCATATGAAGGTGAAATAAACTGGCGTGCTTTTGTGAAATCACCGGTTTCGGTACCGTAATTTGCCCACTGAATCCATGCGTCCAAAGTCTTGCGGAGACCTTCTAGGGATTTTTCGCGGTATCCGTCTTCAGGTGCGGTGGGTTTGGGCACGTTCTGGGCCGGACCATATTTGTCGGCCTTACGGTACTCTCCATCGGGCGCCTTCGATCCACCCGAATAGCCTCGAACAGTAGACGGGGTTGCACTCGCCGAAGGCGATCCAGACGCAGCGGCAGTAGCCGAGGTGGTCTCACTCGGCGCCGCGGAGGCGGTGCTTGCCGCCTCGTTATTTGCCTGCTGGCCGCACGTCGCAAGCAGGGCGCCAAGGCCCATGAGTGCGCCGCTGCCCAACAGGGTGCGGCGATTGAGAATGGTCGAATCCATAGAAGATACGCTCCTATCGTCGGTGATGGTGTGTTATTTAGCTACTGGTCAGGCCGTCTTTCGCAGGTCAAACTGACTACCGGAAGAAAAACAGCCCCGTAGTGCACCCAGCAAACGCGTCAATGCGCTATGGAACACTACAGTTACCACCCTACCGCATGTTTGTCGTCGTTTGTATTATTTTGAGGATGGTGACGGTGGTTGGTCATTATTAAGGTTTCTCAATGTTTTATGCGTCAAATAAATCTGCGCCCTCGGAGGTGCCGCCTCAGCAGAAATTGGACCATAGGCTAGTATCTTTGACCATGGTTTTTAACTACGACCAAAGACGCTAACCTATGGCACAATTTTTCGGCACGGTAAAACAAAAACGGCCCCGGACGCACACGCATCCGGGGCCGCCTGCTGCGGTTATTACATTCGGTTATGAGTCCCATTCACCGCGCAAAATCTGCTGAACGAATTTTTTGGGTAGCCAGAAGGAGTGCTTCGTGATGTGGCGACCGTCGGGCAGTTCGTCGGTGTCCTTGAGTTTGCCTTTTCCGACAAACTCGCCAGGCTTAACTTCGTAGTAGGTCTGGGAGGCGTGAACCTTCGTAAAAAGGTATTCGTTCACCTTGCTCTGCGGGAAGTTAGTGGAAACCTTAAACCCATCCTTACCGTTCGGTTTGACCGTTAGTTCAACACCTCGATTAATGATTTCCTTCGTCTCTTGCCATACCCTCATCAGCTCAGATTCGAGGGAATCGGGGAAACCCCAGAACTTGACCTGATCCAAACAGAAATCACCGAATCCGTTCTCGCGGAAAACAACAAACATAAATTTCCTCGAGAAAATCTCGGCGTAAATATGGGACTCTTCCCACTCTTTTTCATTCGCTAGTTCAATAAAACGGTAGTTCTTAAAGGGAGAATCCTCCTTAGGGAGCCCGTTTTTGTCAACACGAATAGCGCGAATATTCATGTTTGCCTTTTTAAATTCGGCAGTACTATCAATATCTGAGGAAAGGCCTAGAATTTTTCTTACAAGAGTACTGTTGCGACCCTTGGTGTTAAAGTTAACATCAAACTCCTTGCAGAGTTCTTTCTCGCTCTGGCCCCGGTACTTCAAAAGCTTTTCTTCAATAATCTGGGTAAAAGGCTTAGAGGTATCCTGGGCTGCTTTAGCGATACTTTCCTGTTCCTCCTGGCTGAAAACCTTGGTGCGGAGGAGGGTTGTCATATAGCTACTCTTGAGCGACCAGGCGCGCCTATTGGCCAGCTCAAGGCCATGGGGTTGGGTAGTGCGGTCCTTGTCTTTACCGGCACCCTTGCGGCAGGTTGAAAGGTACATGCCGTCAGATTCGGAAAGCTCGTGTGCGCGTCCGTCCAGGACTTTCTGGGTAATACGTTTATAGTCCTCGAGAATGGTAGGCATATCCTCTTCGGGCCAGTCAAAAAGGAAAAATTTATCGGCGATATTATTCAAAATATCGCGATTCTTTTGATATTTATAAAATAGAAGTAAAATATTTTGGCACTTATGCCAAAGATGCGTCTGATAAAAATCGTCTAGGTTTTCCTCGTGAAAATTAAACATGCTGAGGACTAGACGTTCTTTGGCGGAAATAGTGCCGTTTGCGTTCACTCGGTAAGGGGTCGTTTTGATTTCGACCTTTGCGGTGGGAATATCGGGTTCCGGGGAATTATTGGGGTCAATCCCATAGGACAGCTTTTCAACGAGGTTGCCGTAGATTCCCTTGGAGAACTCACTAATTTCCTTGCGGGCGACCATTGAGGGAGTGCCCTTTTTCTTATCTTCATAGGTTTTGTACTCGGAGTTCTGGAATTCTTCCAGGATGTCACGGAGCGTGCGGTCGATGAGATTCTCCTCTGTGTATTTGAGGATGCTATCAATATTCGAATTGTCGTAATCGAAAAGGCCCATGGTCGGTTTTCCTTTCGGAAGTAGAGGGGTAGCGGCGGTGCTGTTTCTTGCTCTCATGCTACGCCAGATACGATTGCTGTGCTCTTTGGCTCATCACGGATTCTTGTATAACCCACTTGATCTGAATAGCTGTTCTATGCTATGGTATTAGTATTCGAATATATTTACAGAGGACTATAAGGACTACTGACTCATGGATCAGAAAGCCACCAGCAGTAGCCAGCCTATCCGAGTTATCGAGCTTTTCGCCGGTGTAGGTGGCTTCCGCTTAGGATTTGAAGGCTATTACGCCAACGGCATGACCCTGCCCTCCGCAGGCCCCTTCACGACTGTCTGGGCGAACCAGTGGGAGCCCCCGGGAACGGTCGGCCGCCAGTTTGCGGCCCGCTGCTACCAGGAACGTTTCGGTGAAGAAGCAAACCTCGAAAACCGTGATATTCACGCCGTACTTGATGATGTTGAGGCGGGCCTCTACGAAATTCCTGACGCTGACCTGCTCTGCGGTGGCTTCCCCTGCCAGGATTACTCGGTTACCAAGCCCCTTTCGCAGTCGCACGGCATTGAAGGTAAGAAGGGTGTGCTCTGGTGGGATATTCACCGCGCGCTCGAACTTAAAACCCCCAAATATGTTGTTCTGGAGAACGTTGACCGCCTGCTAAAATCGCCCGCTAAGCAGCGAGGTCGCGACTTTGCCATTATGCTCTCCTGCTTCTACGCGCTCGGCTACAGCGTCGAATGGCGCGTTATCAACGCGGCAGAGTACGGCCACCCGCAGAAGCGTAAGCGCGTCTACATTTACGCCGAACATAACGCCCCCGAATGGGATTTGTCGCGCCGTATCACCCACACCGGTGTTTTGGCAGAAGCGTTCCCGGTCAAAACTGCAGAATCTGAGGGTCTTCTCTCCGTCTTCGAAGAGCTCAATGAGGCCGATGAGTTCACCATCTCCGATGACCCCTACTACGAGACGGAACACTTCGGAATCGGTGCTAAAACCTCACCCTTCCAGATTGCCGGTGTCATGCAGAACGGCACCGTGCTCACCAGCAAGGTAGAGCCCGACTATCGAGGTGAATTTAAGACGCTCGGTGACGTGGTTCTTCCCGACTCTGAGGTGCCGGAACAGTTCTTTATTGCCCCTGACAAGGTTCCTTCTTGGGAGTACCTCAAGGGCGCGAAGAAGGAAAAGCGCATCAATAAGGCAAGCGGTTTTGAATACTTCTACACCGAAGGTTCAATGTCTTTCCCGGATCCGATCGACCGCCCGGCGCGTACCATTCTGACTGGCGAAGGAGGCTCGGGAGCTTCCCGTTTCAAGCATGTTGTGATTGGTGATTCTGGCGCGTACCGCCGTCTTGTGCCCGATGAGTTGGATCAGCTGCAGGGCTTCCCCCGTGGCTGGACTGACACCGGTATGAGTGACGGTAACCGTGCTTTCTGCATGGGTAATGCCCTCGTGGTGGGTATCCCGCACGAAATCGGTAAGGCTATCGCCCGCCGACACAACCAGTAAAAACGCACAGGAGGTGCAGTAGCCCAAAAGCTACTGCACCTCCTTTTGCATGCCCGGCGGCCTAAGCCAGAGCCGATCTAGACTAGCGCCTCATCAAGCCAGTTCAAGCCCGAGCGGTGCTCATCCAACAGTTCAAGAGCTCGGTTAGGCAACTCGACCTTCAGGCGGGCACCCGCCAATGACTGGTACTGCGTATTCCCCAAACCGGGGTGCAGAAGAAGAGTCCGCGAAGAACTCACGCCCACCAGCTCACTATCAAAAAGCTTATGCAGATCCTTGCGTAGAAGCAGACCCTCATCCACACGGTGCTCACCCTCGCGCGCATAGCTGTACAGGTGCGCCGCATCCAGTGCCGCAGTGTGGCAAGCGCCCGTAAACGCACACATGCTTCCGAAGCGGTTTAGTAGCTGCTGACGGAACTGCGGCTGACCTTTGCGAGCCCTGACGGTGCGCATCGTAAAACCGCCACGAGGATTCACGGGTACCCCGTGAGCATCCCCCAGAGGAAGCAGGTGAATACCCGAAGTGTTCAGGCTTTCAAGCCAGTCAAGGACTTTCCCAGTATGGAGGGCAACAATGCTGTTCTGAGTGTTGTACTTGCCCGGCACACTCAGGTCCTTGAATGAGTCCTTATCCGCTGCGCCGATAAGCTCAGTCCAGGTATCACCGTAGTAGGCGATAAACCGCTGAACCTTCTCGGTTTTCTGTGGCGGATTCTTATGCAGGCGTTGCTCCGGCTTGAGATTGTCTCTTCTCAGGCACTTTCCATCGCAACGCCACAGCTCATCGGATTTGAAGGTGATGCGGGTACTCCCACAGGTAGGGCAATACGTCATGACCTTATCGGCTTCGTATGACTCAATTTTTCGGATAACTGCTGATCCGAGAAGAATCGAATTATCTCGAATCAGCACGAAGTCACCCTCTCGAACGTTCTTGTGATTGGGAACTTTCGAGTCGTAAACGTAGCGGAATTCTAGGGCGTCATCGTAGATTTTTCCGCTGGCGGCGCTGCGGTTCTCTTCGTCGGGAACGGAACGTAGCAGCCACGCCTGCGGGAGCCGCATGTCAGTTGCGGCGTGTTTGCTCGGGAGGCTGAGGGTCGTCACCACGGACGGGAGAACGAGGTCCGGCAGTGAGGGCGTTGAGTTGTTATCCATAGCAGCAGCCTAGCAGCCCGGGTGGTTTGCCGCTGCTTGGGTGGTCACCGGTTCACGGGGTAGGAGAGGTGGGTGGTGGAATCCTGTAATTACAAAAATTCTGCCCCGCATCCTCCTTCACACACCCTCCTCGAAAAGCCACATGTGTTTCGAGAAGCCACGTAATATGTTGCTTTTCGAAACACATGTGGCTTCTCGGCGCTTAAACTTAGCGCCCCACATGCACAACATTCACCAGTAAAAATGCTATTGATTCACATCACATGCTGGTGTTCTTAGGTATCCTTGGAGTAATACTCAGACAGAAGCTCTCCCTCCACTTCGAAAGGGGCCGCATGAAAACCTTCTGGACCAACCTCCCCCTCACCATCCGTGCGGCAGTCATCTTCTGCTACGGCTACGCCGTGGTGCGCATCCTCAACCTCTTCGCTGAGGCGGGCACCGCACCGCTGACCCCGCGCACATTCTTTGACGGTGCCCTCACCGCCGTGGTCGTCGTCGGTGCTCTCGCCCTGTACCTGGGTAACGCGCTGGGTGCCGCCCTCCGTGCCCGGCGAGAAGGCTACGAGCCCCGCCCGGTCGGCATCATCGTCGCTTATGCCCTCTTCGTGGCGGCGTGCACCTACCTTGCCTGCCGCCTCATTGCCTACACTGTGGAGGCGGGTCTCACCTGGCTCTTCCCGCCCGCCCTCGGCCAGGTTCTGGCCGCCGTGGGTATGGCTGTTCTTGGCGTGATTAACTATGTGCGCCTTGACCGCCGCACCCGCAAAGCCTAACCAGGGGAGCGGCACCAAAAATCCCTGTAATTACAAAAAATCTCCCGCACCGGGTGGAGCACACCTTCACGGTATGCCCCGCCCAGTGCGGGAGATTTCTATATCAACGGACCGCTGCAGCCTTCACGCTACAGCGCCGCGTGCACCTTACAGGCTCTGTGCCTGAATTGCGGTAATCGCAACGGTGTTGATGATGTCCTCAACGGTGGTACCGCGCGACAGGTCGTTCACGGGCTTACGCAGACCCTGCAGAACCGGGCCCACAGCGGCAGCACCCGAAGACTGCTGAACAGCCTTGTAGGTGTTGTTACCGGTGTTCAGGTCGGGGAAGACGAACACGGTAGCTTGACCAGCGACCTCGCTGCCGGGCAGCTTGGTCGAGGCAATGGACATGTTCGAAGCGGCGTCGTACTGGATCGGGCCCTCAACCGCGAAGTCGGGGTTTGAAGCGCGCACGAGCTCGGTTGCCTCACGCACAACGTCCACGTCTGCGCCAGCGCCGGAGGTGCCGGTCGAGTAGGACAGCATAGCAACCTTGGGGGTGACGCCAAACTGGCGTGCAGTCTCCGCGGATGCCTTCGCAATGTCGGCGAGCTGCTCTGCATTGGGGTTCGGGTTCACTGCGCAGTCACCGTAGACCAGAACGCGGTCTTCCATCAGCATGAGGAATACGGAGGAGACGATCTTGGTGCCGGGGCGGGTCTTGATGAACTCGAGCGAGGGGCGGATGGTGTTCGCGGTGGTGTTCACGGCACCGGAAACCATGCCGTCGGCGATGCCCTTGTAGACGAGCATGGTGCCGAAGTACGAGGGGTCGGTCATGCGCTCGCGAGCAGCCTCGATGGTAACGCCCTTGTGTGCACGCAGCTCAGCGTAAGTTGCTGCGAAGTCCTCGGAGTACTCGTTGTTTTCGATGTCGATGATACGAACGGTGCTGGGCAGTTCGATACCTTCGGCCTGGCAAATCTCTGCGATCTTGGCGGGGTTGCCGAGCAGGATCAGGTCGCAGAAGTCGCGGCGTGCAATGATTTCGGATGCACGCAGGATTCGTACGTCGTAACCCTCGGGCAGGACCACGGAGCGGCGGTTTGCGCGTGCGGTCTCGATGAGGTTGTGCAGGAAGCGCAGCGGGGTCATGGATGCGGGGCGCTCAATTTCGAGGCGGGCGAGCAGTTCGTCCTTGTTGACGTGCTCATCCCAGCCGCCCATTGCTGCTGCAAGCTTGCGATGGTGGCCGCTTTCGAGGGTGCCGCGGACGCGGGAGACTGCGCGTGCAGACTTGAAGGTGTCCTTGGTGGTGGACAGCACGGGGAACGGTGCGTTGTCGATGAGGGAGCCGACCGCGGTGTTCTTGCCGGGCAGTGCGTCCAGGCCGCCGGTAAGCAGCACGCCGGAGGGTGCGGGGAAAGTCGGTGCCAGTGCGGATGCGAGGGTTGCTGCGACGATGTCTGCGCGGTCGCCGGGGACGATGACGAAGTCGCCGTCAACGAACTGGTTCAGGAAGTTGGAGACGTTCATTGCTGCGACCTTGATGCCGTGGATGTCGCGGCTGAGGTCTTCTGCCTTGATGCCTTCGGTGTCGAGCTTGAGGGCTTCGGCAACCTCACCGACGGTGGGCGCGGTCAGTTCGGGGATTTCGGGCAGTACGTAGACGGGCAGGTTTGCGTCGCCGCGCTTGACGGACTTTTCGATTTCTTCGCGCAGTTCGGGTTCTGCACGGCCGACGATGATTGCGAGCAGGTCTGCCTTAGATGCGAGCAGTTCGGTGCGTGCCACGTCGACTGCGGTGACTGCTTCTTCGACGGCTGCCTCGTGTGCGCCAACGATTGCGACGACGGGCAGGCCGAGGTCACGTGCAACCTGGACGTTTAGGTCAAATTCGACTGCGAGCGCGTTGGCGGGCAGGTAGACGCCGTCGACGATTACGACGTCGCTGTTTGCTGCGACCTTTTCGTAGGCGGAGACTGCGCGTGCGGAGATTTCTTCGGTGTCGCCTTCTGCGATGAGTGCGAGTGCGTTGGTCATGGAGACTGCGCCGCCGACCTGCTCTTCGGCCAGGCCGAAGTGTTCACGGATGAGGCGTGCCATGGGGTCGTCGGCGATGGTTGCGCCGTCGAAGACGGGGCGGAAGAAGCCGACGCGGTCTGCGCGCTTGATGAGGGAGTCTGCTAGGCCCAGGGCAACGAGGGACTTGCCCGAGTTCTGGGACATAGCGGAGAGGTAAAGACCGGTGGTCATTGTTTTACTGTCCTTCTATGCGATGTTCGGCGCTGGGTCCCGCGGTTGCGCAGGGGTGTATGTGCTCCTGTGCGCGGGTGCGTCGAGCTTATATGTCATCTTCTATCTTAAGGCGTAGTGGGGATGGTGCCTAACAGGGTGTGCGGTGCGCTGCGTCATGTGGGCGGGCTGTTTCCCTGTTGTGGTGTGCCGTTTAGGGGTTGAGGATGCGTGTGTATCGGAGGCTGTGGCCGGGTTCCCAGGAGCCGCGTGCCGCGAATTTGATGCTGCTGCGCTGGTAGCCGAGGCGCTCATAGAAGGAGAGCGCTCGTTCGTTTTCTGCCATGACCCACAGGTAGGAGTTTTCGTCCGGGTAGATGACGGATTCGTAGAGTGCCTGTCCGAGGCCGGTGCCGTGCGTGTGGTTGAGGGTGTACAGGTGCGTGAGTTTGCGGGTGCCTGCGGGCAGTTCGGGGAGGTTATCTGCGCGTTCAAGTTCCCAAGCGGATTGTTCGCATAGGGAGAGCACCAGGCCGACCGGCTTATCCCAGTCGATGAGCGCGCCGATGGAGCAGGAGAGCCCGCCGTCGGGAGTCCAGCCGGGTACGTCGTAGGCGAAGAAGCCGCGCACGGTGGGGGAGGCTAGGTGGCGGTGGAAATCTTCGAGGTATTCGTTGCGTTCGGCGCGGTGGCGGGCGGTGAAGCTTTCCCCGAGCCTGTCGAAGTAGATCGGGTCGTAGGTTTGCTCCATGCAGTCCAGCTGCAGGTTGACGTATTTTTCGGCGTCAGCCGGTTCAATCGGTGCGAGCGCGTAGCGGCCCTGACATACAAATCCCATGGGGTCTAGTCTACTCAGCTAGCCTCTGTGGAGGAGGTTTGCCGTGGGTGCGTACGCTAGGGGCGTGCGGGTGGCAGCTAGTGGGGTGTGGCGATGAGGCGGCTCTGTTGCTTTGGGTCGTGTCGGTTAGGCTAGTGGGTATGGCGAAAAAGAGCAGGGCACCGAAGAAAAGCCAAAGGGCGCAGAAGAACCGCATTGACGATACTGAGAACACCCCCATGCAGGGTGCCATCGCTGGCGTGTACCCCATCTCTACGGGTGAGGCGGAGCTGGTCCCCGACGGCTACCACGCCGACGGCTGGCTCCTGCTCATTAATGGTGTACAGTCCTCCCACGTAATTGTGGGCGAGCCTCGTCAGCTGGATTTTGAGTACATGCGCTGGATTGCTGCGGTCGTCTCCTCGCACGTGGAGGAGCACCTGGACGCTGCGAAGCTGCGCATCACTCACCTGGGCGGCGGCGCCTGCTCCATGGCGCGCTATTTCGCTGACCTGTACCCGACCAGCCGCAACACGGTCGTTGAGCTGGACGCCAAACTCGCCGAGTACGTGCGCGCCTGGTTCGACATTCCCAAGGCACCGCGCGTGAAGATCCGCGTGGGTGAGGCGGGTGCCGTCACCGCAACCTTCGCGCCCGCATCCCGTGACGTGCTGATCCGTGACGTGTTCGCCGGGGACACCACCCCCGAGGCGCTCACCACCGTCGAGTTCGCCCTCACCGTTGCTGAGTCCCTGGCACCCGGCGGCCTGTACATCCTCAATTGCGGTGACGGGCCGGTGCTGACCGGTGCCCGGGCCGAGGCGTCCGCCCTGCTTGAGGTGTTTGAGTATGTGTGCATTGTGGCGGATTCGGCAATGTTGAAGGGCCGCCGCCGCGGCAACGTCATTATTGCTGGCTCCCACGCGCCCCTGCCGGAGGCTGGTTCCGTGCAGGCTGCCGCTATCGCCCGTGAGCTCATGGGTGGAGGCGTGCCCGCCCAGTACTGGGACACCGCCCGTGTACGCCAGTTCGTGAGGTAGCGGTTTCAGCTGCTATATAGATTTTTCGGCCATAGGTTAGTGACTTTGGTGGGGGCTTTTAACTACCGCCAAAGACTGTAACCTATCACCGAAATCGGCGGCCCCTCCACAGCAGACGCTACTATAGTGGCATGCGATACACCTACCTTGGCCCCTCCGGCACCTTCACCGAATCCGCCCTGCTGAGCGTCCCCGGCGCATCCGACGCCGAACGACTCCCCGCCACCAGCGTGCCCGATGCGCTCGCACGCCTGAACGCGGGCGAGGTGGACGCCGCCATGGTGCCCATCGAAAACTCCGTGGAGGGCGGCGTGAGCGCCACCCTAGACGCTATCGCAGCCAGCGAAGGTGTACGCATTATCTGCGAGGTGCTCGTACCGATCCGATTTGTGCTGGTGACCGCGAAGCCCATCAGTATCGAGGACGTTAAGACCATCTCCACCCACTCGCACGCCTGGGCGCAGGTACGTGGCTGGGCGCAGGAGAACGTGCCCACCGCCGCCTACCTGCCCGGCTCCTCTACCGCCGCCGCAGCTGTCGGTCTGCTCGAAGAGGGCTGCACCTATGATGCGGCAATCTGCTCCCCGGCACTGCTGAACTACCACCCAGAATTGCACGTGTTGCAGGATAATATTGGCGACAACAAGAACGCCGTGACCCGCTTCGTGCTGCTCTCCCGCACCGCCGACATCCCCGAACCGACCGGATCAGACAAAACCACCCTAACCGTGCCGCTACCCACCAACCGCGCTGGCGCCCTGCTCGAACTGCTCGAACAGTTTTCCGTGCGCGGCGTGAACCTCTCCCGCATCGAATCGCGCCCCACCGGCGAAGGCATGGGCTCCTACTCGTTCAGCATCGACGCCGACGGCCATATTTATGAGGCACGCATGCGCGACGCCCTGCGCGGTTTGCACCGTGTCTCCCCGATGCTGAAATTCCTCGGCTCCTACCCGCGCGCCGACCACGAAAACACCGAAGTCGATGCCATCCACTCCGACGGCTCCTTCGACGCCGCACACGAATGGGTCGAGTCGCTCTTCCCGAACGGCCGCCCCGCACACCTGCAGCGCCACTAGCGGCACCGGCGGTACCACCAGCCGCCCACCGCTAGACACCCCCGCACCTACCCGCGAAAACCCCGCCCACAACCCACCGCAAGATTAGGTAGGATAAAACAGTGATTGATATTAACCTCCTCCGCGAAAACCCCGACCTCTTCCGCGCCTCCCAGCGAGCACGCGGTAAGGACGAAACCCACGTCGACCGCATCCTCGAAGCCGACACCGCACGCCGCACACTCATCGGCGAATACGAGACCCTGCGCGCCGAACAGAACGCCTTCGGTAAGACCGTCGCAAAGGCACCCAAGGAAGAAAAGCCCGCCCTCGTTGCACAGGCTAAGGAACTAGCAGCCCGCGTCAACGAAGCAAAGGCAGCCTCCGAAGCAAAAACTGCTGAATACGAGGAACTAATCAGCAGTATCGAAAACCTCATTATCGACGGTGTACCGGTTGGCGGCGAAGACGATTACGTAGTCGTTAAGAAAGTCGGCACCCCCCGCGACTTCACCACTGAAGGCTTCGAACCGCGCGACCACCTCGAAATCGGCGAACTCGTCGACGGCATCGACATGGCACGCGGTGCAAAGGTCTCCGGCGCACGCTTCTACTTCCTCAAGGGCCAGGTAGCACGCCTCGAACAGGCACTCATGTGGATGGCGCTCGACCTCGCAACCGAGCACGGCTTCACCATGATGACCACCCCCACCCTGGTACGCCCCGAAATCATGAACGGCACCGGCTTCAACGTCAAGCACGATGACGAAATCTACCGCCTCGAACGTGACGACCTGTACCTGGTCGGCACGTCCGAGGTGGCGCTCGCCGGTTACCACACCGACGAAATTCTCGACTTCGAGAAGGGCGCGAAGAAGTACCTGGGCTGGTCCTCCTGCTACCGCCGCGAGGCAGGCTCCGCAGGTAAGGACACTCGCGGTATCATTCGCGTGCACCAGTTCAACAAGGCTGAAATGTTTGTCTATTGCCCCGCTGAGCAGGCAGAAGAGATGCACGAGAAGCTGCTGTCCCTCGAAGAGGAAATGCTGCAGCGTTGCGGCCTGGCATACCGCGTGATTGACACCGCCGCAGGTGACCTGGGCACCTCCGCAGCACGCAAGTTCGACTGCGAGGCGTGGGTCCCTACCCAGGGCACCTACCGTGAGCTGACCTCCACCTCTAACTGCACCACCTACCAGGCGCGCCGCCTGAACATCCGCGAGCGCACCCCGGACACCGTAGATGAGGCAGGCAACGTGCGTAAGGGCCGCACCCGCTCCGTAGCGACCCTGAACGGTACCCTGGCGACGACTCGCTGGGTGGTTGCCATCCTGGAGACTCACCAGCAGGCTGACGGTTCTGTTGTGATTCCGGAAGCACTGCGCCCGTACATGGGTGGTGCCGAGGTCATCCCCGCTATCGCTGAATAAGGGATGCCTGCTGGAGTGAGTCTCCACTCCGGCGGGGGATTTGGTGCCTCGCGCGCTCGCACCCGGCTCCCTCATCTGTACATGGGTGGCGCCGAGGTCATCCCGGCAGTAGCAGCTGAATAAGGGAAACCCCGCCCGCTGAGTAATCTCACAACCAGCCGAAAAACCCGCTCACCGCGTAAACGGTGGGCGGGTTTTCGCGTATCCCGGTAGTCTAAGAACTATGCCTCTATACCGTAAACTCCTTGGTGTTTCTGCGGTGGCGGCTCTGACCGCCTCCGTCACTCGTGCCCGCCGTGAAGCGCGCCGACGCGCTATCGAACTGGGCGCGCCCTTCGGCGTTCTGCCGACCCTGCCCACCGGTGAGGCACAGCGCGTGGGCGTGGTGTACAACCCGAGTAAGCCCGGCATTGTGGCGGCTATTGAGATTCTGGAACGTACCCTCGCGGCGAACGGCCACCCGCAGCCGCTGGTGCGCACCACCCGTGTGGACGAGCCCGGTTCTGAGGCAGCCCGTGAGCTGATCGCTGAGGGTGTTGACCTGCTGATCGCTGCCGGTGGTGACGGTACGGTGCGTGCTGTCGCGGCGGCGCTGGTGCATCATGAGGGGCGTAAGCCACGCCTGGGTATTCTGCCGATGGGTACCGGTAATCTGCTGGCGCGTAACCTGTATATTCCGGTGAGTGACGTGGCGGCGTGTATTGATATTGCGCTCAATGGTACAGGTCAGGCCGTTGATGCGGTTGAGATGACGACGATGAACACCCCCGGCGAAGAAACCGAACACACGTTCTTTGTGATGAGTGGTGCAGGCTTTGATGCGCTCGTCATGAACTACACGAACGAGGACATTAAGGCGAAGTTCGGGTGGGTGTCGTACGTGCAGTCCGGCATGAAGCACATGCTAGGCGGGTCGCACCCGGTGCGTATCAGTGTGGATGGTGCGCCGTTCCGTACTCTGCTGATGCGGTCGGTGCTGATCGCGAATTGTGGCCGCCTGCAGGGCGGTATTCGCCTGGCTGATATGACGGATGTGCATGACGGCAACCTTGAGGTGATTGTGGCGTCGCCGCGTGACCTGATGGAGTGGGGCCTGCTGATGGCGAAGGTTGCTCGCCGCACGATTCTGGGTTCGCCGCGCATTGAGCTGCCGGTGATTCGCCATATGGTGGGGTCTGAGGTGGTGTTGGAGTTCCCGGATGGTGTGCAGCCCGTTGAGGTGGATGGTGACCCGGCACCGTCAGCGTACCGTATTAGCGCGCGCGTGCTGCCTGCCGCCGTGGAGGTGGCGGTCCACCCCGAGGTGCTATAGCGGGCGTGGTGAAGGTGCTGGGGGAGAGGTCGGCACCACCCCGAATCACCAATTTGTGACCTGGATAATGAAAAAAATCGCGGATTTTTTCACTATTTCCTGAAAATTAGGGAGATAGTGAAAAAATTAGCGATTTTTTACACTATTTTTCTTGCTATTCCCGTATTCAGGGTGGCAACCTCCGGCACCCGAATACCCTGGAACAGTCATCGTTTCTAGATGCTACGCCCCAACAAAAACCCACGTATCGGTTCGGTGGTGTTGGGGGATGTAGCGTTGGATGCGTCAAGGCCAGCCGCCACTGGCGGCGGGTCACCGTAGACGAGTAATCGTCTACTCATCCCTTTTATATATGTATACGTGTGGGAAACTG
This sequence comes from Rothia sp. 27098_8_161, assembly GCF_041432905.1. NCBI lineage: Bacteria > Bacillati > Actinomycetota > Actinomycetes > Micrococcales > Micrococcaceae > Rothia > Rothia sp. 27098_8_161. The sequence continues at coordinate 99,342 of NZ_JAPWAL010000002.1, forward strand.
AATATTTTTAGGCTTCTGCTAGGCATTGTGCCTTGTGGCTAAGTGTATTCCGGTATGCGCGGGGATGAGCCCTGGCGTGCCCCTAATCATTCATCCTTCGGTAGCTTCTGGCACCCCACCACACCCGCACCTCACTAACCCCACGTCTGCCCCTAGTAAAAACTCCCGGCAAAAACACTGTCGGGGCCGTCTCGCACGCAGGCTCGAAAAGTGCGAGAATGGAGCGGAAAAGAAAACTACGAAAGAAGATACTTTCATGCTTATTCTCGTTGTGAACGCCGGTTCTTCCTCCCTGAAGTACCAGGTGCGTGACACCTCCCTGCCCGAGGCAGAGCAGATGCTGACCTCCGGCCTCGTCGAGAACATCGGCACCGATGTGCCCAACCACGAGGTCGCATTCGACATCATGTCCGAGAAGCTTGAGCCCGTCCTGCACGGCCGTGAGCTGCAGGCAGTCGGCCACCGCGTGGTGCAGGGTGCAGAGAAGTTCACCCACCCCACCCTGCTGACTGAGGAAGTTGTCCAGCAGATTGACGACCTCTCCCCGTTGGCACCGCTGCACAACCCCGCACACGTTCAGGGCATGCGCGCAGCAATGCATAAGTGGCCCTCCCTGCCGCAGGTCGCTATCTTCGATACCGCGTTCCACTCCACCATGCCCGAAGAAGCATGGCGCTACGCAATCCCCTACGACCTGGCAGATAAGTACAGCATCCGCCGCTACGGCTTCCACGGCACCAGCCACGAGTATGTCTCCCACGTTGCAGCTGACATGCTCGGCGTGGCTCGCGACGAGTTCAACGGTATCGTCGCACACCTCGGTAACGGCGCGTCCGTGACCGCTGTGAAGGGCGGTAAGTCTGTTGACACCTCTATGGGCTACACCCCGCTGGCTGGCCTGATCATGGGTACCCGCTCCGGCGACATTGATCCCTCGGCACTGACCACCATCCTGATCCGTGAGGGTATTGACGGTACCCGCCTGGATACCATCCTGAACAAGGAGTCCGGCCTGCTCGCACTGGCTGGCTCCAACGATATGCGTAAGGTTTTTGAGTTTGCAGAGTCCGGCGACGAGCGTGCACAGCTCGCACTGAACATGACCGCATACCGCCTGGTGAAGTACATTGGCGGCTACAACCTGGTTGTTGGCGGCGCGCATGCGCTGATCTTCACCGCTGGTATCGGTGAGAACTCCGGTGATTTCCGCAAGCTGGTCCTGGACCGCCTTGGCGCACTGGGTGTCAAGTACAACGAGGAAGAGAACGCTAAGCGTTCCCCCGAGCCGCGCGTGATTTCCACCGAAGATTCCGCTATTAAGGTGCTGGTCATCCCCACCAACGAGGAGAAGGCTATCGCTGAGGCTACCGAGGAACTCGTCAAGAGCCTCTAAGCCCCACGCACCCTGCCGTGTAGGCGGCTCAGCGTAAAGTGATCCGCCGTGGCGCCCATTCTGTATGGGTGCTACGGCGGATTTCTTATGCCCGTAAGGCTGTGTGCCCCGGCGCTGTGTATTCCGATGATGTGATGTACCGTAGCGTCTCGAATGGGCATTCTATGAGAAAAAGCGTATTCACATTCACTAGCACATGCCCAAAAACGATAGAGTGGAATCAGATAACACTCGATACGAAGCGGACGAGACATGACTCAACCCCCTGAAAACCACCAGCAGCCTGGCGGGCAGTTTAACACCCAGCCCGGCCAGCAGGCATTCCACGCCCCCGGTGAGCCCCTCCCGCAGGACCTCTCCGCCGGCTGGCTCCCCGAAGACGAGCGCCAGAAGCCGGTCAGCCCCCTGCCCCAGCCGAAGCTATTCGCCTACCAGTCGATGCTGCCGCCGAAAGTGCTGCACGCGTTGCGTCACCCCTCCGAAATTCCGTGGCTGGTCGCCGCCTACGCGGTCACCGCGGTCGGCTACATTGTGCTGTTCATGGCGCTGGCTGACCTGTTCAGCTCGATGATGCATTACATCTTCAGCTCAACCGGTGAAGGCTCGGTTCGTGTACCTTCTTCCGGTAGCACCACGGCAAGCATGGAAGACCTAATTTTCCAGACGGTTAGCCTGCTCCTCCTGGGCCCGATTGCCATCTTCATCGTTCGTGCAATCTACTACGCGCAGCAGCGTGTGCGGGGTGTGCGCATCACCCCCACCCAGTTCCCTGAGGCGTACCAGATGCTCGCCGAAGCAGCTGAGGCGGCAGGTCTGCGTCGTGTACCGGACGCGTACGTTGTTCTCGGTAACGGCACCATGAACGCTTTTGCGGCGGGTCACGGCTTCCGCCGCTACATTTGCCTGTACTCTGACCTGTTCGAGATTGGTGGTAAGTCCCGTGACCCCCAGGCGCTACGCTTCATTATTGGCCACGAGGTTGGCCACATCGCCGCAGGTCACGTCGGTTATTTCCGTCTGATTTTCACTATGCTGTTCAGCCAGATTCCGGTGCTGTCGAGTGCACTGTCCCGCTCGCAGGAATACACCGCCGACAACTTCGGCTACCGTTTCTGCCCCGAGGGTGCTGAGGGCGCTGTCAAGGTGCTTGCGGCAGGTAAGTACCTGAACAAGCAGGTTAACTTTGATGAGCTTGCCGACCGTGCCGTCACCGACCGCGGCCTTGCCGTCTGGTACGTGAACCTCATAGCAAGCCACCCCATCCTCACCTGGCGTGCGCATGCGCTGCGTGACCGCACCCAGCCCGGCCGCCTGTTCTGGCGCCCGACTGAGAACCCGGTCAAGGACACCGTACCGCGCGTTCCTGTCCTGATCCCGGCGGCGGAGCCGGTGCACATGTGGCCCGATCCGATTCAGTCCACCGAGTTCATGCGTGAACACCAGGACATTTGGGCAGACCACACCCTGGAAACCGTGGATGTGTACTCTAAGCCTGAGAACGCCCCCGAGTTCGATGCGAATGCTACGCTGTTCGCTGGCTGGCTCACTGAGCAGGCTCGTGCCTTCCACGGCCAGCGTTGGGATGCGTACGCTGCCGCCGGTGGCGCTCCGGCACCGGGTGCTCCGGGTGGCCCGCAGGTGCCCGCACCGGGTCAGCCGGCGTACAGTCAGCAGCCCGGCTTCGGTCAGCCTGCCGCAGGCCAGAATGGTGCTGGTCAGAACGGTGCAGGCCAGCCTGCCCCTGAGCAGCCTTCTAATGGCCAGCCTAACGGCCAATCTTCTAATGGTCAGACTGCTCCCGAACAGTACGGTTACGGCCAGTACGGTAGCGGCCCCTCTGAGAGCGGCCCGTACGGTTACGGCTTTGACGGCGATAAGAAGTAGCCAGTAGCCGCCCGGGTGCGCTCTAAGCGCCTGCCTGAGCCGCACAGCTCAATAACCTTCACGAACCCGTCGGGGTGCCTGAGGCGCCCCGACGGATTCTGCCGTTAACCGCCTCCTCACAGGCTCGTAGCCGGTTGCTACAGCTATTCGGGTTACCTGGCATGAGACGCCCGTAACCTTCAACTACCCCGCCTACAGCTGAGATACACCCGGCACTCCCGAACCTGCACACAGACACAGGTCTAGAATGGTCAGCATGCTTTCATCCCTTCGCTCTATCAAGCTTGATCCGCTACTGACCATGCTCATTAGCGCGGTTATTCTCGCAATTATCGTACCGGTACGCGGCGACTTCGCAGAATGGTTCAGCACCGGAACAAAGTTCGCGGTCGCCCTGCTGTTCTACCTGTATGGCGCTCGCCTCTCCACCACGGAGGCCATTCGCGGCCTAACCCACTGGCGTCTGCACCTGATGATTTTGAGCTGCACGTTCGTGCTGTTCCCCCTGATCGGTTTGGCGCTTTCACCGCTGCGTTTTGTACTTGGTGATGGGCTGTACATGGGCATACTGTTCTTGACCTTTGTGCCCTCGACCGTGCAGGCGTCAATTGCGTTCACTTCGATTGCGGGCGGTAATGTGGCGGCGGCGATTGTGAGCGCCTCGCTCTCCTCGATTGTGGGTGTGGTGGCGACCCCGCTGCTCGCCATGCTGCTGATGAACACGGGCCATATTGAGTTCTCCGGAACGGTCTTCCTGGATATTGCTATTCAGCTATTCTTGCCGTTTGTGCTCGGCCAGCTGACGCGCCGCTGGGTGGGCGAGTTCGCCAAGAAGCCGACCACCAAGTGGCTGGATAAGTTCTCGGTCATGATGATCGTCTATTCGGCGTTCTCCGCTTCGGTGGTGCAGGGTGTGTGGACGCGCGTGGAGTGGTGGCAGATCGCGTTGCTGGTCGTCCTCATGGCGATTATTGTGGTGTTCATGCTGTGGCTGACTGACCAGCTGGCTAAGCGTCTGGGCTTCAACCGTGCCGACCGCATTACAATTCAGTTCTGTGGTTCGAAGAAGTCGCTGGCGGCTGGCCTGCCGATGGCAATCATTATTTTTGGTGCGGGCTCGCTGGGTCTGATGATGCTGCCAATCATGATTTTCCATCAGGTTCAACTGATGATTTGTACCTGGCTTGCAGGCCGCTATGCGCGGCTGGATGTGGTGGGTGTCGCCTCCGCGAAGGAATCTTAGTAGGGGATTGAAGCTAATCTGCTGGGCGCTTGCCGGGTGTCTGTTAGAAGTGGCTGCCGGGGGGAGTGCTCATTGGGCGTTCTTCTGGTAGGTGCCCGACGGGTGCTATTCGGGGCCTCTGATCCTGTGAGATAAGCCTTGGATGAGGGGTTTTAATGGAGGTGCTTCGGATAGTATCAACCGGTTTATGAAGTGATATGGCGCGCACCGATAAAAATTCACCAATTAGTGCATTTATGTGCAAAATATGGTATTTGCACTGGTCGGTTGGTTTTCTGTGGATTATTTTCACTCCATTGCATAAAAGTAACCGGGGAGACAATCAACACTATAGGGTGTTGAGTGACACAAGCTCCCTAATTTTTGCCCTAAAACATTTTGTCGAGGGTTATATAGATGTGCATCTTGCTTGCAAGAATTTAGACTCACATGGGAACGGTTGAGATTCACTCCCCGCCCGTTACGTGCCTAAGTCAAGAAGACTGAACATACCAAGCCCGAAAACCGCTGGGCATCTCGCACGCTCCGTGCCTACCCCGAAATTGACCGTGACGGTGACGGCGTAGCCGACGTGGTGAACCCCCGCCAACCCCTTGTACTTCTCCGATTCCCTGTACATGCTCAATGCGTACGGCGATAGGGGCCTGAAGGTTGTGGACACTCCCGTCGTTGACTAGGAGTAATACCGACCAGCTTTTTAGTGCTGACTAGAGCATATATTCACCGCCCGCCGGCGCGACCCAATGGGTTGTGCAGGCGGGCGGGGCGCTGTTCTGGCAGGTTGTGAGTACCCATGCCGCTACACAATCGCCTGCGTACACTGAAAGGCGTCTGCGCTGCACCCGCTAAGCTAGAAGACATGAAGATTGCCACCTGGAACATCAACTCAATCCGCGCCCGCGAAAACCGCGTCGAAGACTGGCTCGACGAACACGATGTTGACGTGCTCGCCCTGCAAGAAACAAAAACCAAGGACGAAACCTTCCCCTTCGACCTCTTCGAATTCATGGGCTACGAGGTTGCACACTTCGGCCTGAATCAGTGGAATGGCGTGGCAATCGCCTCCCGAATCGGACTCGAAGACGTGCAGCGCGGCTTCGACAACCAGCCACACTTCGGCAAGCCCGGTGAACCCGAGGTGCTGGAGGCGCGCGCAATCGGTGCAATCTGCGGCGGCGTGCGCGTCTGGAGTCTCTACGTACCCAACGGCCGCGGCCTGACCGACCCGCACATGGACTACAAGCTCCGCTGGATGGAGACGCTCCGCCAGAACGTGCACAACGAACTGGTCGCCAACCCGCAGTCGCAGCTCGCACTGGTCGGTGATTGGAATGTCGCCCCCGAAGATGCCGATGTGTGGGATATTGACTACTTTCTGCGCAACGAGATGACCCACGTTTCCGCACCCGAACGCCGCGCCTTTGCCGCCCTGCTCGAAGAAGGCATGGTGGACGTGGTACGCCCGCACACTCCGGGCGAGTACACCTACTGGGACTACCAAGCGGGCCGCTTCACCAAGGATGAGGGCATGCGCATTGACTTCCAGCTGTTCTCGCCCGCGCTCGCCGCGCGCGTGGAACGTGCCTGGATCGATAAGGTGGAGCGCGCCGGTGAAGGCGCAAGCGACCATACGCCGGTTGTGGTTGAGATTGCCGACTAAACGGAGCGTATAACTTGCCGTAAAAACTGCGTGTAGCAAGGAGGCGGGGGGAGGGGTCCCTCGCCTCCTTGCTGTATCTGCTGGTGCTTTTGCCCTGGGTTTCTGCCAATATTTTAAAGTTTTCTGTATGGCTTAGTTGAAAAGTTCGCCTATACGAACTATTGTTAAATTCCGCCCGGGACGACAGGCAAAAGCGCACCATGATGCCTGCGCAGACACACCGTGTCCCTATCGTCCCGGCGCGGCAAATCCTACACATCAACCACATACTCAAACCCGTGACTTCCAATGAAGGATGCCTCATGAACGCTCTCATCCCCGCAGGCAGCAACACACGCCGCCTCATCCAGGCGCTCTGCGCCGCCCTCGCACTTACCCTGCTACTCGTACTCACCGGTTGCGGTAGCACTGCCAGCACCACCGAAGGCGCTAAGAGCAGCAACAGTAAGAAGACTGTGCTCACCACCTTCACCGTGCTCGCAGACATCGCTCGCAACGTGGCAGGCGACGACCTGAACGTCGAATCCCTCACCAAGCCCGGCGCAGAGATTCACGAGTACGAGCCCACCCCCTCCGACTTGCAGAAGGCGCACGCCGCTGACCTGGTGCTCGACAACGGCCTGAACCTCGAATCCTGGTTCGCGAAGTTCGTTGAAGAATCGAAAGCTAAGCACGTGACCGTCTCCGAGGGAGTCACGCCCATCTCCATTACCGAGGATGCCTACGCGGGCAAGCCCAACCCCCATGCTTGGATGAGCCCCAGCAACGTGCAAAAGTACGTGGACGTGATGATTCGCGAATTTAGCGCCCTCGACCCGGGCCACGCCGCCGACTACAAGTCCCGCGGTGAATCCTACAAGAAGCAGCTGCAGGGCGTGCGTGACGAGCTCGTCAAGGAAATCTCCACCCTGCCCGAGAACCAGCGCGCACTGGTCACCTGCGAAGGCGCCTTCTCCTACCTGGCGGCAGACGCTGGCCTGAAGGAAAAGTACATTTGGGCGGTCAACTCCGAACAGCAGGCGACCCCCTCGCAGATTTCCTCCGCGATCGACTACGTGCGCCAGAACCAGGTGCCCGCCGTGTTCTGTGAATCCACCGTCTCTGACAACCCGATGCGCCAGGTCGCAGACGCCACCGGCGCACGATTCGGCGGCGTGCTCTACGTGGACTCGCTCTCCGAGGCGAACGGCCCCGTGCCCACCTACCTGGACATGATTCGCTACGACGCACGTACCATCGTTGCGGGCCTCAAGGGCAACTCCTAAACCAGGCATAAACCCGGGCTAAACCAGGGTCAAACCCCGCATCGAAACCCCGGATAAACCCCAAACCCCCGATAGGATAGGAGGGGCGGTTGTCTTCTTGGCTCCGCTCCTCCCACGCCGTTAACACCCGCTCACACAGCATCCACTCACCAACACTCAAGCAAGTACACCCGCCTCACGCATACGGTGACCACCAGAAAGAACACAAGGAATGAGCACTCTTCTCAGCTGCGAAAATGTGCATGTGAACTACGGGCCAGTCCGCGCCCTCACGGGCGCATCCTTCACCCTGGACACCGGACGTATCTGCGGCCTGATCGGCATGAACGGCTCCGGCAAATCAACCCTCTTCAAAGCCATCATGGGGGTCGTGCCCATGCACGCCGGCAGCATCACCCTCGACGGGCAGCCTGTCGGCGGCAACCGCACCGGCAGCCGCAGTAAGAACGCACACCGCCACCGCGCCGGACTCGTCAGCTACGTGCCGCAGAGCGAAGAAATCGACTGGACCTTCCCCATCTCCGTACGTGAGGTGGTCAATATGGGGCGCTACCGTAACCTCGGCATCACCCGCCACCTGCGTGCCGCAGACCGTGCCGCTGTGGATGAGGCACTCGCCCGCGTGGAACTGACCGACCTTGCCGACCGTCAGATTGGGGCGCTCTCGGGCGGTCAACGTAAGCGCGCCTTCGTGGCACGCGCTATCGCCCAGGGCGCCCAGTTGCTACTGCTGGATGAGCCTTTCGCCGGTGTGGATAAGCGCAGCGAGGCGATGCTCATTCAGGTCATCAAACAGCTGCGTGATGAGGGCGCGACCGTGCTGGTCTCGACGCACGACCTGGCGACCCTGCGCCAGTTCGCCGACGAGGCGCTGCTGCTGCGCGGTGAGATTTTGATGCACGACACCCCCGAGAAGGTGCTCGCCCCCGAGAACCTGGTGCGTGCCTTCGGCATGGAAGTAGACACCGGCACACCGGTCGCTGTCTCCACAGCTACTACCTCCGGCAATACTACAAACAGCTCTGCGGAAGGGAAGAACTAAATGGACATCCTCAACTTTCTGGTAGAGCCGCTGACCCTGCCCTTCATGCTCCGCGCATTCGTGGTTACCATCATTGCCGCTGCCGTCTGCGCCCTGCTCTCCTGCTGGCTTGTGCTGCTCGGCTGGTCTCTCATGGGCGACGCCATCTCGCATGCGGTGCTGCCCGGCGTGGTGCTCGCCTACATTTTCGGTGCACCCTTCGCGTTGGGTGCGGTCATTGCCGCGCTCGTGGCGGTGGCGCTCATCGGCGGGGTGCGGCGCAGCGGCCGCGTGCGCGAAGACGCCGCAATCGGCATCGTGTTCACGACCCTCTTCGCGTTCGGTCTGGTGCTGATTTCGGTCACGCCGTCGAATACCGACCTGAACCATATTCTCTTCGGTAACGTGCTGGGTGTGTCCTGGTCGGATGTCTGGCAGGTAGCCGTCCTCGCGGTGGTGGTTGCCACCGTGCTGCTGGTCAAGCGCCGCGACTTCGTGCTGTACGCCTTCGACCCGGGCTTTGCGCAGGCGGTTGGGTTGCGTCCGCGTCTGCTCGGTGCGCTGCTGCTGATTATGCTGGCACTGACCTCTGTGGTGGCGCTGCAGATTGTGGGTGTGGTGCTGGTCGTGGCGATGCTCGTCATCCCCGGCTCTACCGCGCGCCTGGTCACTGACCGGTTTGTGCCCATGCTTCTGGTGAGTGTGGGTGTGTCCCTGGTGGGCACGCTGACCGGTCTGTACGTCAGCTACCACGCGGATGTATCCCCCGGCGGTGCCGTGGTTGTTACGCAGGGTATGCTGTTCGCCCTGGCGTATGTGTTTGCCCCGCGCTACGGTCTGCTGGGCAGGATGCGTGCCCGCCGGCTCAACACTGCTGCAACGAAAACTGAGCTGTCAGCTTCCTAAGAAAGCTCACCACATACAGCAATAGGCGGAAAGTCCCACCGTGGGGTTTTCCGCCTATTGCTGTCTTCTGAAGGTTTAGTCGCGCTTCTACCGGACCGTGCGGGACACGAACAGGGAGGCGGTCGCCTCCGCACCCAACGGAATAATCGTGCCGCCGGGCTTTACTACGCCGGCTACGTCCGTCTCGTGCAGGTTGCCGGAACCGGCACCGACCACGCTCACATTCACCGCCTCCGAGAAGGGCGCACCCTCCTCAATGTGCAGGCGCACGCCGGGCACAAAACCTTGGCCCTGCAGGTAACGCAGCAGGCGTGGGTCGTCATCGTTAATGCGTTCGAGCACGACCGTTTCGCCGGGTTCGCACTGGCTCAGCGGCACGGTCTGCGGAAAACTAATATGCCCTGAAGCGTCCGGGATCGGGTCGCCATGCGGGTCGCGGGTCGGGTGCCCCAGCAGGGTGTCGATGCGGTCCACCATGAAGTCGGATACCGCGTGCTCCAGAACCTCCGCCTCGTCGTGCACACGGTCCCAGGTGTAGCCGAGAGTCTCAACCAGGAATGTCTCAATGAGGCGATGGCGGCGAATCATCGCCAGCGCGTAGGAGCGGCCGGTTTCAGTGAGCTCAATGGCGCCGTAGGGCTGATGCTCAATCAGATCGGCGGCAGCCAGGCGCTTAAGGCCGTCAGATACCGAAGAAATGCGCAGGCCCATGCGCTCTGCCAGGGCGGATGCGGTGGCAGGGGTTTGGGTCCATTCTTCGAGGCTCCAGATTTCCTTGAGGTAGTTCTGGGTGCTGACGGAAAGTTCTGAGAGAGGCATAAAGATAAGTTTACCTTTTCGCTGGTTTTGCCCGTCGAGTTGCAGGGTATCCAGTGCGGGCTTAAAGAGCATCCCGCCCGGTGGTTCACCCCTGGCAGGGGGCGACCATCACGGGCGGGATCAGGTATTCGGTTCTGCGCTGACAGGTACGAAAGGCTGGCAGGCGCGAAAGAATGAGGGATGCGCGGCGGCGTTAGGTGGCGCGGCGGCGCGAACCGTCAATACGGGTCAGTAGTTCGATGAGTGCACCGCGTGCCGCCTGCTCCTCATGCCAGAGGGAGCGGACGAGGGCACGGCTGACCGCCTGGGTAGTGATGCCGAGTGCGGTTGCGGCTGCTTTCTGCTGGCCGCGCACGCCGGGTACGAGCAGGTTTACCACGCGCCATTCGGCTTCGGTGCGGTCGGCGCATACGCGGTAGAGCAGACGTGCGGAGCCTGCGGCAAGGTCGGCAAGGTGGCGGTTATCGGCGCTGATGCTGATGCAGCGTACGGGTGCACCTCCCTGTGCTTCTTCGACGGCGAGGCGTGAGAATTCGAGGGCATCGCCGGTGCAATCGGTGGTGCTGACGGCGCCGAGTGCGCCTGCGAATCGGGGGATGTTGAGCTCGCCGATTCCGATGCCGACCCAGAAGCCGTTATCGCGCGCGGCAATGAGCGCCGCGTGTAGTGCGTCGCTGGCGCGGTCGAAAGCGCCCTGAATTTCGTCAGGGTATGTCTGGGCGAAGGCAACACGCGGGTTGAGCTTTGCGAGTTCGTCCGACAGTGCAGTGAGTGAGTGCTGTGCGGAACGTTGAATGAAGGTTAGAACGAACACCTTCCTATTATGCCGTAAAACCTTCAACAAGCGGCGTAAGGTTCGCCGTAATACCGGCAACATTTAAAACCCCAAAAATGCGCATTGATAAGGGGAATTATTGTAAGCGTGCACTGTGTGCAGAAATCCTCAAAAGGACGTAGAACACCCCCGAAAGGAAAATAATTTTCATGCAAGTGCACGTTGAATTATTCGCTTTCGGGGGTGTTGAGTGGAGTTGATAGACGGGGCTATCGTGGAACTACTGTGCGTTCGTTACCTGCGAGATATGGGGCAGCTGACGTAGCGGCTTCTGGAATACCATCACCACCAGCGACAGGAAAATGAACACCGCGTAGAACAGTGCCGTGTACGTAATGCCCCAATCAACAATGAGGAAGCCTGCCAGCAGAACAGCCAGCGGGGTCAGCGCCATGTTCGGGATGCCCTGCACCGAGTGCACGCGACCGATCATATGCTCCGGGGTGGATGCGTTAATGTACGCAATGATGCTCGAATTGAAGGAGGGAAGCACAATACCCGCCAACACAATCAGCAGGCACACCGCCCACAGCATCGAATGAACCACCGGCAGCAACAGGTAGCAGGCCGACATGATAGCCAGGGAGGTGATACCGAGCGGGCCGAGCGCAAACTTCTCGGTCAGCGGGCCGACCAGGAACGAACCGAGCAACACGCCCACACCGAAGGCGCTCGCAAAGATGCCGATGAAGAGCGGGTGTGCGCCCTCCAGGGTGTAGTAGTAGATGAAGGTGAGCGGAATGCCGACCGTTCCAAAGTTTGCAAGCGTTGAAACGAACGCAATGGACACCAGCACCTTGTTTTTCAGGATGTACTCGAAACCGGCTTTTGAGTCCTGCCAGAAGCTGGTTTTCTCGCTCTCCTCCTCTTCCGCGGGCTGCCGACTAGCGCCGTAGCTCTTGGGTGCGACGATGAACGCCAGCAGGTTGACGACCGCGTGAACTGCGGTCATGAGCACGGTCGAGAAGCCGATAATGATGCCGGCGACCGGGCCGCCCAGCAGGTTGGCGGTGGACTCGCGCGTCTCACCCATACCGGATGCGTACCCTAGGTGTTCCTTGGGGACTACGCGGGTGATGATGGACTGTTCACTCGGGTAGTCGAAGGTGGAAATGATGGCGGCGAGAGAGATCGTAATCACCAAAATGTAAATGTTGGTGACGTTGAAAACGAGGTAGAGAAGAATCGCTATCCAGGACAGCGACTGGCCGATACAGGACAGTGCCAGGCACTTTGAGGGGCCGATTCTATCGACCCACGTTCCAGATACTGCTCCGGCGCAGGTGGCGAGAACACCCGCGACGAAGAGGGTGATACTCGCAGCTTCGGGGGAGCCGGTTAGCGCCAAAATAATGATGGGCGTGGTGATATAGCTCATCGAGTCTGAGAGCTGGTTGGCTCCAATGGCGAAGAGAGTATTTCGAAAATCTCTATTCTTGAGTAGCTCGGTGTTGACACTCATGGGGGACCTCCACTATGTATGAATTACTGTAATCGAACATATTTTGATGTATTGATTTACCTAAACTTTGCGGCTTAAGTTTGGCAAGATACCTAATTCCTTCATATGCGGCAAGTGATCCAGATATAAGGACTATAGGAGATATTGCAGCATTTATCTCTGGAACTTTATCTGTATGAGCTTCCTCGTAACCTAGACGAGGGTCGCTACTTCCTGAAGTGTCAATCCAAGAAAAGAATTCACGACTTCTTGAGCTCATCTTCGGATGAGGTAATCAAATCCTGAATATCGAGTTCCATTGGTGTTTCTTTCGACAGATAGTCATCTATGGCTATCGAATCTTGGTTGAGTGATTCAGCTCAACCCCCAACATCTGTTGGTGTCTTAAATCATAGTGGAGATATGAGTCATATGCATGAACTCATGTTGAAAAACTTTCCTCATTTTGAGTATTGACATTAGGGTTAGATTGACTATAACTCATTCTTGGTGCTTCCACCCAACCGAACCCTGAATGAACCCGGCTGAACCCGATTCCGGGCACGCCAAAGACGCCCGCCACCGGTCAGCCCCGCAACGCAGCGGGCAGGGGCGGGGGAGTGCAGAAGAGCACTACTCCACCAGGCCCGCGAAGCCCGACAGAGCCAGCACCTCCTTAACATCCTGTGGCACCGAACGCGCCACCCACGGCGAATGCACCAATACCGCCCGCCACTGACCGCGCGACACCGCCACATTCAAACGATTCGGCGAGAGCACAAACCCGGCACCGCGCCCAGAATCAACCCGCGACGACGCCAACGACACCAACACCACCGCAGCCTCCTGACCCTGGAACTTATCCACCGTACCCACACGCACGCCAGCACCCGAAGAATCAGCCAAATCAGCCGCAATCAGCGCCTCACGCACACAATCAACCTGTGCGTTATACGCCGCCACCACAATGCAATCCTCCGCCGCCAACGGGCGCGGCGCAGCACCAGCTGCCGGAACCCACTCACGGCCCAACAACTCGCGCACACAATCCACCACCGCCTGCGCCTCCTGCACAGAACGCACCGAACAGCCCGCATGCTCCACCGGATACGACACCACACCCGGCGCAACACCCTGCAGGGCACGACCATCCGTCGCCGCAGCGCTCGCCAACGCGCCATCATAGGACAGCCACGACACCCGCTCGCACAGCGCCGAATCCATGCGCCACGACTCACCCAAGAAATAGCCACAACGAGGATCCAGCGCCGCCGCCCCATCAGACAACCAACCCAACGCCGAAACATCCACCGGGTACGGATGCACACCCGTCGACACCTGCGGCAACTGCTGCGGATCGCCCAACAGCAGCACCGAACGTGCCGCACGGGCCGCCGCCACCGTATTCGTCAGAGAGAACTGGCCAGCCTCATCAACCACCAGCACATCCAACGACCCGGCAGGCACGCGACGCTCACTCACGTAATCCCACACCGTGCCGCCAAACAGCAGGCCGCCCGCACCAGAAATCAGCTCCACCAGCTCAGAATCAGACACCTCAGACCACGGGGCGTCCGGGGTTACCGACTTGCCGCGCAGACGCACCGCACGTGAAACATCAAAACCATCACGGGCGCAGCACGCCAACATAAGATTCTCAATCACCGCATGCGACTGAGCCACCACGCCCACCTTCGCGCCCTCCGCCACCAGGCGCGCAATCACATGCGAGGCGAGGAAAGTCTTGCCCGCACCGGGAGGGCCCTGAACCGCCACATAGGAGTGGTCGAGAGCGCGAACCGCCGCGTGCACGGCATCCACCGTGGGCAGGTCAGAGGCGGAAAAATCAACCTCACGGGGTAGATTTTCTGCATTTTTGGCGTTCGAGGCGCCCTTCTTTAGGCGCGGTGCGCGGCGGAACAGCAAATCCGCGGAGGCGCTCTGTACCCCCGTCAGGGAAGCCGCCGCATCGAGTACGCTCGGCAGGGCGCTGGGGGAGGAGGGAGCCTCTGAGGGTTCGGAATCTTCATCGGTGATAGAGCCGCTAGGCATGAGGGCACCGTCGAAAAGCAACCTGTGCACATCAGACTGCAGAGCCGCCTCAATCGTCGCCGTAGACACCGGATCACCAGGACCAATACCCGAAGGCAGGGCGCCGTGCGGCTCATCCTTCACGCGGATGCGCTCCTGCAGAAGCACCTCCAGGAACTCACCGGGCAACTCTTCGACAGCCTCTGCGGTAGCCTCTGCGGGGTCCGCAGAACCCTCAGATCCGGCACGGAAACCGCTCTGCGTCACCGCCAGCATCCGTATGCCAAAGAAACCCGTCGCCGCCAACTCGGTGGGCATACGCTCATCCGGATTCGACGCACGGAAATAATTCACCTGCGACTCCATGCGGTCCAGCGCAATCTGCGGGCTCAACCCCGCCTCATACGCACAAAAAACCGCACGGTCAGAGGGCGCAATCACCAGGCTTGGGTCAGCCTCAATTCGCGCACGCAGCAGGCGCACCTGTGCCCCGCGCACACGATACCAGCCGGGGGCGTCCTCAACCTCGGTGGACTCCTTCATGGCGGCGGCAAGCGCCTCCAGGTCTGCGGGGGCATTCAGAAGAGCATGCGCATGCTCCGCCGAAAGCACCTGCACCCGATCAAGGTACGCGTAATCGCGGCTCGCCACCCACGCCGTCGGGCCGTCCTCCAGACGGCGAATGTGTTCACGCCAGAACGGGGCGCGCTCACGGCGGTGATAATTCGTCATGGACAGTAGCATCGCCGCCTCAAGTTCACCGGCACCCCAGCCGTGCTCCGCCGCGTGCTCTTCGAGGGAGGCGAGCTGGGCATCTAGTAGGCACTGCAGGCGGTACTGTTCGCTGTCGTTCTCGACTGCGGCGGGCACTCGGTACATGGCCGGATGCTCCTCAGTTTCAGGGTTTTCGGCAGTGTCTTCGGTGACGAGCTCCGGGGTGTCGGTCGCGAGGGCAAGAGGTGCCGCCGCGTTCAGGCAGGCCGGGCATTCGCCGCAGGTCAGTAAATATGGGATGTGCTGGGCAAGTTCCGCCGGTTCTAAACCCTCGTTCAGTGCCTGGGTGAGTAGTAGGAGACGCTGCTCCTGCAGGCGAATCAGCGGCAGAATACGCGCCGAATCAACCCGGTGAGGTTGACCAGTGGGGGAGGAGTGCGCAGTATGTTCGGTGGGCTCAGCGGGCTCTGATTTGGACTCATTTTCGTGCTCTAGATAGAGATCGAGGCGCACCGCGTTCTTGGCACTCTCGGTAGTGCTCTCGACGGTACCGGCGGTCAGCAGGTGCGCCGCCAGGGCACCGCGCAGTAGCGCACGATGCGCCGCCTCACTCGGGTGCGGGGTGCAGATGATTCGCGCGGCGCTGTCCGCGGTTGGGCATTCCAGGCGGTCAAGCTCCACCGTGTAGGTCAGCCCCTCCTCAGAGGTCGCCACCAGGGACACCGAGCGTGCTGTGCCGCCTGCGTGCTCACTGCCGACTACTCCACTGCTGACCATGCCACCTTCGGTCAGCACTCGTAGACACTCGCGGTACGCTTCGCGGGCACGCTCGGACTTCTCAGGGGGGAGGGCTGACTGCTTCTGCGCGCATTCCCGAAGCTCGGTGTAGAGCCGCAGCTCGCATGCGGAGGTGGCGGTCAGATCAGCGAGGGTGAAGGTAAGGTCCATGGTGACTTTTCTGCTGGAGGAGAGAGAAACAAGGCGAATATAAAACTCCCGTCGCAGGGAGTGGGCGAGAGCACCGGTGGAGGAGTCTATCGGTACCCCGTGCTACCCCCTCGCCCCGAGAGGTTGATTTTTAGGTTTCACGTGAAACAGTACAGAAAATCAACCTTTAAGCAATGATTTAGAGGGCTTTCGGGGCTATCCGGGTGCACATGTTAGGAGGCGGTACCCGCCGTAGCCGCGGTAGAAGCAGCCGGTGCTACCGCAGAGGGATCAGCAGAAGCACTCGGCGAGGTCGAGCGGTTCGCAATCGCTGCCGCCGCGGCGTCCACGCGTTCCTTCGCGGCGGGTAGTGTATCCGAACCGCCCAGACCATTCAGAATAATCGCGAAAATCAGGCGGGTTCCGTCGGGTCGGGTTGCCACACCGCACAACGAAGACACTGTGTACAGGGTGCCAGTCTTCGCCCGCACAAAGGTGCGTGCGTGCACGGCGTTCGCCGCACCAAAACGATCGGACAGGGTGCCGCTCACGCCCGCGACCGGGAACGTGCTCATAAGCTGCTCGGCGTGCTCGTCGGCGTTCATGAGTGCCACAACCTGCACGAGGGTTCGGGCGGTCACGCGGTCCGTCAGGGACATGCCGCACACGTCCGCCTGCACCAGGTTTTCGATGTTCACGCCGGCATCCACGAGTGCCTGGCGTACGGTCTGCTGTGCCGCTTCGCCGCTGCCTTCCTTACCGGCGGCGATGGCAGCGCAACGGCCGAGCACCTCGGCCAGGGCGTTATCGGATTCGAGCATCATGTGCTGCGCCTGCTCCAGCAGGGTTGCCGATTCGACCGCAGCGATTTCAACCGCCTCTGCGGGGGCGGTACGGCGCTCAGCCAGGGTGAAGCTCAGGCCGGATTCCTTGCCGGCGGTGTTGAGTGCATCCACGAACGCCTGCTGCGCTGCAACTGCCGCATCGTCCGGGCGTACCGGGTTGCTTGGGGTCGACTTGCCCGGCACCGTGTGCGATTCGAGCGCAATCGGGTGAATGGGAGTGATCTGGCCGGATGCCAGGTCGGCAGCATCCCAGCCAGGGTTCACGCCGGGGCCGCTAAAGAAGGTGCCGTCAAAGTAGACGGGTAGCGCCGTGGCAGGTTTCTCACCCTGCAGGAGCGCCTTCACAGTCAGCTCAGCGAGGGTGCCCAGGCCTGCGCGTCCCACAATCTGCTTCGGGTTGGAGGCCCCGGCACCGAGCAGGGTGTCGCCACCCGCCATGAGGTACAGTCCGGCGGTGTCGCGGGTGACGCGGGTGCGTAGGCGCGCCTGCAGGTTAGCGTAGTGGCTGAGCGCGAATAGCGTCAGCACCTTAAAAGTGGAGGCGGGCACGCGTGCGGTGTCGGCGTTGGCGGCGTACAGGTCGGCGGGTGCGGTGGCTGCTTTGATGTTGGGCAGGTTGCCGTCCATGCCGGTGACGAGCAGGCTGTACTGCGGGTAGGTGCCGTCCACGAAGAGCGCGGTGAGGGCATTGCGTAGCTGCTCCTGCTCCGCCTCGGGCAGTGCGGGGGCGAGGGTTGGGCTCGGAGCGGCGGAAGTGGTTGCATTGGCGGTGCCGGTTGCGCTCTCAGTGGGGCTTGCGGAGCCTTCGGGGCGTTTCTGTTCGGTCGCGGCGGATCCGCAGGCGGTGAGGAGGAGCATGCCGCCGAGGGTGAGTGCGGCGCGGCGGGTGAGGGTGGTGCTCTGGGTGTTGTGCTTGTTGGAAGGCATCTTTTGAGCATAGCGGGCGGATGGGGTGCCTATCGAGTTTACGTGCCGGTGCCGTGATGCTCATGCTGCGCTCTTGCCGACCTTCACGAACCTTATCTGGGGTGCCCGGCACGGTGGCGGGGGTGCCCTGGCGGGCGTGGGACTAGGTGGAACGTTAACGGTGGTGTGTGCGTGGTAAATTACGCTGGTTTTGGTGCCGAATACGCGGTTTCCGTGTGCGTGAACGGGTTACAATGGGTGAGTTCAACACCTAACTTTCGCACCTTGCGCGCCGAAGTCGCCGCGAAAGTGACTCTAACTCACGAGAAAGAAGGTTCCGATGGAACTCGATGTCACTATTGAAATTCCCCGCGGCTCCCGTGTGAAGTACGAAGTGGACCACGAGACCGGCCGCCTGCGCCTGGACCGCGTGCTGTTCACCTCCATGCAGTACCCCACCGCTTACGGTTACTTCGAGAACACCCTCGGTGAGGACGGCGACCCGCTGGACGCAATGCTGATCCTGGACGTTGATGTTGTTCCCGGCGTGCTGGTTGAGGCTCGCCCGGTTGCTGTGTTCAACATGACCGATGAGGCTGGCGGCGACGCTAAGGTTCTGTGCGTTCCCACCGACAAGCGTTACAACCACATCAAGTCCCTGGCTGATGTTCCCGAACAGCTGAAGGCTGAGATTCAGCACTTCTTCGAGCGTTACAAGGACCTGGAGCCCGGCAAGTGGGTTAAGGGCGAGGGCTGGGAAGACCTGGCCGCTGCTGAGAAGATGGTCCAGGAGGCTATCGACCGTTTCGCAGCTGAGGGTCACTAAACTGCCGCACCGTTAGGTGCACCCGGTTTTTGTCAGGGGACGTGTTCCCCGTGTCTGGTTCGTGCGAGTTTCGTGCGTGCTGGAGGCGGTGGGCACGCCCCCTTTTTTGTTGTACTCCTTGATTGTGTTCGGAGGTTCCGGGAAGAGCATTTGCAGCCGAACTATTCTTCGGAATCACAGCCTCAGAGAGATTCTTGGGGTGCTATTATGGGCATATTACGAAGAATAGTTCGTATAAATTGAGGTTCTGTAGCGGTGAGGAGGAAACCCCATGGCATTCGACGCAACGGGGTTCGCGCAGGAATTTGGTGCCCAGGTTCGCGCCGTACGCAAGTACGAAAAAATCACTCAAATGGAGTTGGCGTGGATGGTTGGGATCAGCGATAAAACGATCCGTGATATTGAACGTGGGCTACCCGGCCCATCAATTGGTGCGGTCCTCAAGGTCGCCCAAGAGCTCGGCATCGAGCTGACTATTGCGAACTCCCTCACCTAACCCTCCCGCACGCCTATATAAAGGAACCACCATGCAGAATGGACGCGCAGGACGCCTGCACCCCGCCGTCGGCACTGCCCGCCGCCACCTCGCCGCCGCCCTCGAAAAGCTCCTTGGCGCCGGAAGCATCAAAGCCACCGGACGCTCCCGCACCGCCTCTACCGCGGACGCCGCCGACCTACCCTTGCTCCTGGTCGCCTGCAGCGGCGGCCCCGACTCCCTCGCGCTGGCAGCCATTGCCGCGCACTTTGCCCGCCGCAGCGACGTACGCGTAGGCGCCATCATCGTCGACCACGGCCTACAAGAAGACTCCGCCGCAATCGCCGCGCAGACTGCGCAGACCCTTGCCGACCTGGGGCTTCACCCCGTCATCACCGAAAAAGTGCAGGTTCCCGCCGGTAACATGGGCCCCGAAATGGCGGCACGCACCGCCCGCTACAGTGCCTTCGCGAGAGCCATCGAGGCGACCGGTGCCCGTGCCGTACTGCTTGGCCACACCCTTGACGACCAGGCAGAAACCGTGCTGCTCGGCCTGAGCCGAGGCTCTGGCACACGCTCCCTAGCGGGCATGCCGCCTGTACGCGTCGAAGAGGGTGTCATCTACCTGCGACCCTTCCTTGACCTGCGCCGCACCGACATGCTCGACATCTGCGACGCCGAAACCCTCACGCCCTGGATTGACCCGACCAACACTGACCAATCCCTCATGCGTGCCCGCATCCGCCACAGCGTGCTGCCCTACCTCGAGAAGTACCTCGGGGGGGACGTCGCCCGCTCCCTGGCGCGCACCGCCTCCGTAGCTGGCCCCGATGCCGAATACCTCGACGAACGGGCACAGGCAGCCTACAAGCAGGCAATTCTACCCGCCGGAACCGCTGTGCGCGGCATCGAAGGCGAGGACGCCGTGCTGCTGGACCGTGCGCAGGTGGCGGCGCTGCATCCGGCGCTTCGTTTGCGTGTGCTTGCGACGGCCTGTAAAGCCGCCGGGGGAGAGAACCCGGGCTTCGAGCGACTGCGGGCGCTGGACTTTTTCACCGCCGAATATGCGGTAGCTGGACCCGTTCAGATGCCCGGTCACGTAAGCGCGTACCGTCGCCGCAAAATTGTGCATCCAGCAACTGGTAAATGCCTGGACGTGCTCGTATTAGTGCCAACTCGACCCTAACTAGGTACCCGCGGAGCCTCCTCAGCACACACTGTCTGCTTGGTAAGGTGCGCCGCGGCGCCGTTTTAAGCCATACTTAAGGCGAACATCATCCACATTGTCCGCTGGGGGAAGGTATGAAACCCCGTACCTGGGGCTCCGGCGGAGACGCAGAGCGTCTAAAGATACGAAGGAATACATCGTGCAGGCTATCGACGTGCAGGACGATATTAAGAACGTTCTCTTCAGCAAGGAAGAGGTTAATGCGAAGGTCGCCGAACTGGCGGCGCGCATCGACGAGGACTACGCCGGTAAGGACGTGCTGTTGGTGGGTGTTCTCAAAGGCGCCATCATGATTATGGCTGACCTTTCCCGTGCTCTCAAGGGCCACTACACCATGGACTGGATGGCTGTTTCTTCTTATGGTTCCGGCACCAAGTCCTCAGGTGTTGTGCGTATCCTCAAGGACCTGGATACCGACCTGGTAGGCCGCAACGTCCTGATTGTTGAAGACATCATTGACTCCGGCCTGACCCTGGCATGGCTGCAGCAGAACCTGATTTCTCGCGGCGCAGCTTCCGTTGAGATTTGCACCCTGCTGCGCAAGCCTAAGGTTGTCAAGGCTGACGTTGACGTCAAGTACGTCGGTTGGGACATTGAGCCCGAGTTCGTTGTTGGTTACGGCCTGGACTTCGCTGAGAAGTACCGCAACCTGGACTGTGTCGCAACCCTGCACCCGCACGTTTACTCCTAAGCCTTCACCTCAGCAACCATGCTGTTGGTGGTGACGCCCCGCTTCCTCACGTTTGTGGGGGAGCGGGGCATTGCTGTACCCGACTGTGGATATATCCGGAGATGGACGCGGGAGACGCAGCCACCCAGACGTACCGTTGCCGCGATACTAGCTACCAAAGATACCAGCCGCCGCGAATACCCGACGAAGAAGATGCACTTTCAGCCCCGCCGAGTGCTACAACCCTTTAGCCCGCAGGTGAAATAGAGAAGCCCGGTACCTAGCCGCTCGCTGAGGTAGGGTACATTTAAGGTTGCATCGTAGGGTGTTCCGGCTAGCAGGCCGCACCCCAACGGGTAACAGCCGCAACGTAAGGACAAAGCATTGGCGCAAAACCCCAATACTCCGCAGAAAGGCTCGGAGGCCTTCCTGAAGAAGCTGATTCATAGTTCCTGGTTCTTTCCGGGTGTAGCTATTGTGGTCATGCTGGGTTTCCTCATGACCTCCTTCTTCACTCAGCCCTCGCGTCAGGTGGACACTAACGTCGGTCTTCAGCTGCTCAACGACCATCAGGTCAAGAGCGCAAAGATTTACGACGGCGACCAGCGCGTCGAGCTGCAGCTTAAGGACGACTACAAGAAGGGCAACGACAACTACGGTAAGTCGGTGCGCTTCTACTATGTGCAGCCCCGCGGCAACGAAGTTGCTAAGGCAATGGAATCCGCTGAGCTGGAAAGCTACACGGACCAGCCGGTTGAGCACAGCTTCCTGGGCTCCCTGGTGTCCCTGCTGTTGCCGATTCTGCTCTTTGGTGTGCTCTTCTGGTTCCTGATGGGACGAATCGGAGGCGGCTCCTCCGTGATGAGTTTCTCCAAGTCCCGCGCGAAGAAGTTTACCAAGGACAAGCCGGAGGTACGTTTTAGCGACGTCGCCGGTGTGGACGAAGCGCTCGCCGAACTGGAAGAAGTCCGCGAGTTCCTGGCTGAACCCGAAAAGTTTACCCGCCTGGGTGCAAAGATCCCCAAGGGCGTTCTGTTGTACGGCCCTCCCGGCACCGGTAAGACCCTGCTCGTCAAGGCTGTGGCGGGCGAGGCTGGCGTGCCGTTCTACTCGATTTCTGGCTCTGACTTCGTTGAAATGTTCGTAGGTGTGGGCGCGTCCCGCGTGCGAGACCTGTTCAAGGAAGCGAAGAGCGACCCCGCCGCCATCGTCTTCGTCGACGAGATTGATGCTGTTGGTCGCCGCCGTGGCGTCGGCATGGGTGGCGGTAATGATGAGCGTGAGCAGACCCTGAACCAGATGCTGGTTGAGATGGACGGCTTTGACGGTAACTCGAACGTCATCGTCATTGCGGCAACGAACCGACCTGATGTTCTGGACCCGGCGTTGCTGCGTCCTGGTCGTTTTGACCGCCAGATTGGTGTGGACGCACCCGACATGCAGGGCCGCGAACACATCCTGCGCGTTCACGCGGCAGGCAAGCCGATCGCTAACACTGTTGACCTGGCTCAGGTCGCGAAGCGTACCCCCGGCTTCACCGGCGCTGACCTGGCGAACGTCATGAACGAGGCGGCTCTGCTGACCGCCCGTGATAACGGTAACGTGATTGACGACCGCGCTATCGACGAGGCGATTGACCGCGTCATGGCTGGTCCGCAGCGTTCCTCGCGCATCATGAACGAGCACGAACGTAAGGTCACCGCATACCACGAGGGCGGTCACGCCCTGGTCGCGGCGGCACTGCGTAACTCCGCGCCGGTCACGAAGATTACTATTCTTCCGCGTGGTCGCGCCCTGGGTTACACCATGGTCATGCCGCAGGATGACAAGTACTCCACGACCCGCCACGAACTGCTCGACCAGATGGCGTACGCGATGGGTGGCCGTGCGGCTGAGGAAATTGTCTTCCACGACCCGTCCACCGGTGCTTCTAACGACATTCAGAAGGCGACCGACACCGCCCGCAAGATGGTTACCGACTACGGTATGAGTGCCGTGATTGGTTCCGTGAAGCTCGGCGGCGAAGATACCGAACCGTTCCTCGGCGGCGGCGGCGCTTCGGCACGCAACTACTCTGATGCAACCGCGGCAAAGGTCGACACTGAGATTCGCGCCCTGCTGGAGCAGGCACACGATGAGGCATTCCAGATTCTGTTGGAAAACCGTGATGTTCTAGACCGCCTCGCCTTCGCCCTGCTCGAGAAGGAAACCCTGCTCGAGAACGAGATTGCCGAAATCTTCAAGGATGTTCGCAAGCGCCCCGAGCGTGAGTACTGGTACTCCAAGCTGACCCGCGAGCGCACCGACATCCCGCCGGTGAAGGCACCGAGCGAGCTGGCGAAGGAAGCTGAAAAGGCTGAGGAAGCACCTGTTACTGCACCGGCAGCTCCTGCTACGGCACCTACTGTTCCTGTAGCACCGGCTGCACCTGCACAGCAGGCACCCGTACAGCCGCCGGTCACCAACCCGGATGCCGACCCGACCGTCGCAATGCCCACCCAGCAGTACCCGAACTACCCTGTGCCTCCGGCGCAGCGCCCGGAGAACGGCACCCCGAACCAGAATGGAGAAGAGAATGAGCGAGGCTAAGAACGCCGTCGACCAGCCGCGTATTGAGGCTGCCGTCCGTGAGATTCTGCTCGCGATTGGTGAGGACCCGGACCGTGACGGTCTGCAGCAGACCCCGGCACGTGTTGCGCGCGCCTACGCGGAGTTCTTCTCGGGCTTGCACCAGGACGCTGGCGAAATTCTGGGTACGACCTTCGATATTGCCCACTCTGAGATGGTGCTGGTGAAGGACATCCCGTTCTACTCCACCTGTGAGCACCACCTGGTACCTTTCCACGGTGTGGCGCATGTGGGTTACATTCCCGGTCCGGACGGTAAGGTGACCGGTCTGAGCAAGCTTGCCCGCGTGGTGGATATGTACGCTCGCCGCCCGCAGGTGCAGGAGCGTCTGACCACGCAGGTGGTGGAGGCTCTCGAGGAGCACCTGAACCCGCGCGGCGCGATTGTGGTGATTGAGGCTGAGCACATGTGCATGTCAATGCGCGGTGTGCGTAAGCCGGGCGCGAAGACCGTGACCAGCGCGGTACGCGGTGCGCTGATGAACACCGCAACCCGCGCGGAGGCGATGAGCCTGATCTTCTCGCAGCGCTAAGCGCACTCTAGACACGCGAAAAGGGGCGGAGGTGAAGACCTCTGCCCCTTTTCGCATCGCCAAAGTGCTCCGAGAGTGTGTTGTGAGCTGTCGCCTCCTGAACGGCGGTGCAGTGAATACTATGTCTCAGAAGCTAGAAGAGCCCGGCACTAACGCTGCAGGCTATCCTTCGCCTCGCTCGGATCATCCCAACCCAGGACAAGCGTCACGATCAAGCCCAGGGCAATGAAACCGCAACCGGTTGCGGTGCCGAAAGCAATCCAACGCACGGCGGGAGCATTTTCAGCGAGCACAATAGTCACCAGCGCGGCAAGAGCCACCAGGGAGAGGATCCAAGCTCCAGTCTTCATATTCACAATGAGTCACTTCCTAGAGTATGTATGTGTGGGGGCGCGCTGCCGACTAGGAACGCGCCCGGTGCGGTATGCGTGCTCTCCCAGCATACCCTTAAATAGGTATCTGTAATGCAAATATCGCATGTTGTGTCACCAGAATCGCCCCGTCGGTGTCCCGACCCCCGCCCCAATAGCCCTTCCAATCACAGCGGCACACATGGGAGCACCGCAGATTCGGTACGATAAATTTATGACTGAATCCACACACACCACTCGTGTAGCCTCTCTGCCCTGCGATGCGCTCGCTGCTGAACGCACCCTCGTGATGGGCATCCTCAACGTCACTCCCGACTCCTTCAGTGACGGCGGACAGCACTACGCCGCCACCGATGCTATCGCCCACGCCGCCCGCATGATCGCTGAGGGCGCCTCCATTATCGATATTGGCGGCGAGTCCACCCGCCCCGGTGCAATCCGCATCAGCGCGGAGGAGGAGGAGCGCCGCATCCTGCCCGTTATTGAGGCAGTCGCGCAGATGGGCACTACTATCAGCGTGGACACCATGAACCCGCAGACCGCCCGCGCCGCCATCGCCGCGGGTGCACACATCATCAACGATGTGTCCGGTCTGAACGTGAGCGATGAAATGATTAAAACCGCCGCCGAACTGCAGGTGCCGTACATCCTCATGCACGCCCGCGGCACCTCCCAGACCATGAACAGCCTGGCGGAGTACCCGCGCGGCGTGGTCACCGAGGTTGTGGAGGAGCTGACCGGCCTGCGTGAGCGTTTCCTTGCCGCCGGTGTGCTGCCGCAGAACCTGATTCTTGACCCGGGTCTGGGCTTCGCGAAGGGTGGTATGCAGGACTGGGAGCTGCTCGCCGCTATTGATGAGCTGCACCACCTGGGCCACCGCTTGCTCATTGCCGGTTCCCGCAAGCGTTTTATTGCGAACGCCCTGACCGCGGCGGATATGGCGCTGGCTGAGCGCCTGAATGCGAGCGGTTTCACCGCAACCGATGCGGGTGAGGCTGAACGTGAACTGTGGCAGTCGCTGTCGGAGCCGCGCCCGTCTCAGCATCGTGCCGCAGCTTCTGCGGCGGTGACCGCCCTGGTGGCGGCGCGCGGGGTGTGGGCGGTGCGCGTGCACGACGTGCCCGCCAGCGTGGATGCGGTGACGGTCGCCTCCGCGCTGCGCTCTGTTAGCTAGAGCCCTGCCAGCTAAACCCCGCCCGCGACCGCCGACTACCCGAATACCCTCTAGGAGACCCCAATGACCCAGGCAGATTACGCACGCCACGACCGTATCACTCTTACCGGCATTACCGCCAAGGGCTACCACGGCGTGCTCGACTTTGAGAAGCGCGATGGCCAGCCCTTCGTCGTGGACGCGACCCTGTACAGTAATTTTTCCGCCGCAGCTGCCACCGATGACCTGACGAAGACTACGAACTACGCGCTGGTAGCGGAGCTTATCAACCGCGAGATTACCACCGGCTCGCTGGATTTGATTGAGACCCTTGCCATGAACATTGCCGAGGGTATTTTGGCTGATTTTGAGCGTATTGACGCGGTGGAAATCAAGGTTTCTAAGCCGCAGGCGCCCATTGAGGTGCCATTTGGGTGCGTAGCGGTGAGCGTGTTCCGTGAGCGTGTCGCCGGTGAAGGCGTCCGTTAATGGCGGGCACCCAGAAACTAGGTATACAGAAGCACCGTGCGGTGTTGGCGTTGGGCTCGAACCTGGGCGAAAGCGAAGATACCCTAGAGCGTGCCATCGCCGACCTGGTGGCGAGTGGTGTGCAGCTGGTGCGCGCCTCCGGGCTGTACCGTACCGCCCCGGTGGGTGGTCCAGCGGGTCAGCCGGATTTCGTGAACGCGGTCATTGAGGTGACCACTGACCTGGGGGCCTACGAGCTGCTGAAGCTGTGTAACGCGGTGGAGGCGGCGTATCACCGTGAGCGCCTGGTGCGTTGGGGCCCACGTACCCTCGATATTGACGTGATTGACTATGATGGCATGATCTCTGAGGATCCGGTGCTGACTCTGCCGCATCCGCGGGCGCAGGAGCGTGCTTTTGTGCTGGTACCGTGGGCGCAGATGGACCCGCAGGCACGCTTGACGGTGACGCATCGTGCGAAGCCTTCGGGGGAGCGTGCGGATGAGGTTCCTGCACCGCTGAGCCGCGAGGTCGTGAACGTTGTAGAGCTGTCCCGTACGCCGATTGAGGCGGATGAAGACGCTATTAGCTATATGCGTGAGATGCAGGTACCTGATCAGCCTTAAATATGGCACCCTGGAAGGTAGAGGAACCTACCGAAAGGAAACACCATGAAGCCCCTGAGCTATTGGGCGATTATTGTAGCGGCGGTGTGTGCTGCCGCTGTCGCTCTTATGGTGAATTCCGTGATGATTGGCGCCGGTTTTGGAGAGCTGAATTTTTCGTGGATGCTTGGCGCGGTGTGCCTGCTGGTTGCGGCGGGTGCCGTGTGGCTGGGTGTGCAGGTGGCTCGTTATCGTCGTATTCAGACGCGTGAGAAGGCACCGCATATGGGCCCGATTCTTGCGGCGCGTGCGGTGGCGTATGCGCAGGGGTCCATTATGACCGGTGCCCTGTTGGCGGGCTGGTGTGGCGCGATTCTTGGCTACCATTTGGCGATGGTGTCTACGCGCGGTTTTTCGGTGGTCTTTTGGGAGGTTCTTGTTAATTGTGTGGGCAGTGTTGCCTTGCTGATTGCTGGCCTGTGGGCTCAGCATTGTTGTCGTATTCCGCCGGGTGATGATGAGGATGTGGCCTCCTCGTCCGGTGCCGTAAAGCCGCGAGAGGGAGGAACCTATGTCGGCTCCTAACCAGAATAGTTATTCGCCCAATGGCCAGTACGGGCAGGACGCCCAGCAGGGCCCCTATGGGCAGAACGGGCAGTATCAGCAGCCCTATGGTCAGCATGGTACCCCGTATGGACAGCAAACAGAGTACGGTCAGCAGGTTCCGTCCGCAGCCTCGTACCCGAATGCGTCTCAGCCAGTTCCCGCGCAATCCGTACTGGAGCCGCAATGGGTGCCCGCAGCTTCCCGCTACCTGACAGTTCGTTTTGTTCACACCATTTCTGCTTTGGCGTTCCCGATTCTTGCGGGTGTTGCCATGTATTGTGCGGGTGCGTTCTTCGGCGGCCCGGAGGTACTGCGCATTATCGGTCTGGCTGTGATTGGGGTGTTTGGCCTGTGGGGTCTGTGGTGGATCCTGACCACTCCGCGCCGTACTCGCGCGCTCAGCTACGCGCTGGAGTCTAATCACCTGATGGCTCGCCGCGGTATCATGTTCCGTTCGATGAGCTCCATGCCGTACGGTCGCATCCAGTATGTTGATGTGGATTCGGGCCCGCTGGAGCGCATGTGCGGTGTTGCCCGCCTGACGGTGCGCACCGCGGGCACGACCACCGGCACGATGGTGCTGTTTGGTATTCCGCTGAACGTGGCGGAGGAGCTGCGTGCGGATTTAGTGCGCCGCGCCGATGAGCGAATGGCGGCACTCTAATGAGTACCCCGGTTCCGAATAATAACGCTCCGAACTCTCAGGATCAGAAGTGGTGGCGTGCCGATATCCGCACGTTCATTATGAACCTCTGGTTTATTATTCTGCTGGCGTTCGGCTTCTTCCAGAGCATTATCCTGAATATTCTGACCACCCCGCCGAACGAGTGGGGCGCGCGCCTGACGCAGGCATTTGACGAGAACAGCAGCTATTTCAGCACGACGTACTCGCAGCTCATCGGCTTTGCCGTGCTCCTGCTGATTCTGGCTGCTGGCTCGATTGACTGGTGGTTTACTCGCTATAGCCTGGACGATTTGGCGATTCACCGCCGCAGCGGTTTTCTGTTCAAGAAGAACCGCACGATTCGTCTGGAGAGCGTGCAGAGCGTGGACATTTCGCGTCCTCTGGTGACTCGTCTGCTGGGTCTGTCGGAGCTGCGTTTTGAGGTGGCTGATGGCTCTTCGGAGGCGCTGCACATCAAGTACGTTTCAGCCCGCAAGGCGGAGGTTCTGCGCCGCACCGCGATGGCGAGTATTAACCTGCTGCGTTCGGAGGCGGCTGGCCGCCCGGTCGACGTGTCGCCCGATAGCATGCAGATTTCGATGGAGCGTATGCTGGATGCGGATCAGATGCACCAGCCGTTCGAGGCGTCCTATGGTGCGCCCGTGCAGGACAGCACCCAGCAGGTAGGGTCTCAGCAGGGATTCCAGCAGCCCGCACCCGACCAGTTTGCACCCGAGCAGTCTGTACCTCAGCATCCCTCAGCATCTCGCCGCGGCGCTCGCGGTCGTATGCCAATGCCGGTCGCAGCCGACCTCTCACAGCCGCCGATTTTTCGCATCTCGAATGTGCGTCTGATTGGCTCTATCATACTGGAGCACCTGGTGTGGCTGGTGCCCGCCGTGGCCCTCATGGTTGGCATTGCGGTCTTAGCCGCAATGCTGGAGGGTGAGAGCCCGTTCCTCATTTTCATGGCGATACTGCCCGGTACCTTCGCGCCTATGGTCGGTTACGTGGTTGCCCTATGGACACGTTTTGATGGTGCCGCGAACTTCAAAATCACCCCCAGCGGTCAGGGTGGTGTAACCCTGCGGTACGGTTTCACCGGCACGCACACCCAGAACGTGATGGTTGAGCGTATTCAGGCGCTGGTCGTGGAGCAGCCCATCCTGTGGCGTGCGTTTGGCTGGTACCGCATCAAGATGACCATTGCCGGTATTGGTATTGAGAAGAACGAAAACCAGAAGCTGGTGACCCGCAATATTGCCCTACCGGTTGGCAACAAGCAGGAGACGGTGATGGTGTTGCGTCTGCTGTTGCCCGCCCTAGATGAGGTGCAGGCGCAGGTGCTGCTGGATACCGCCAACAGTTCGCTGAAGAGTCAGAAGCCGCAGGTTCCGGCAATGATTGTGACGCCCTCTTCGGCGCGCTGGATGGATCTGCTCACCTGGAAGCGTAACGGTGTGACCACGGTCGGTTACACCGCCGGTTCGGTGCAGGCGACCACTTGCATTGATTCTGATGCGGCGTGCTCGAGTGTTGGTGAGCATACGCGAGGTGACCTGCTGCTGATTCGTGGTGGCTACTTTATCCGTGCCCTGTCGATTGTTCCGGTCAGCCGTGTGCTGAGCGTAAGCTGGGGTCAGGGCCCGCTGCAGCGTGCCTTCGGATGCGCGAGTGTGCATTTCGGTACGGTGCCCGGCCCGGTGCGTACGCTCATGATGCACTCGCCGCCACGCGTCTGCGAGAACCTGGTGTGGTTGATGACGGTTCGGCTGGAGGGTATTGAGCCCTACTACCGAGTACCGGAACCCGCGATGGGTTCTGCGCCTGCTGCGAATGTGCCCGGCGCGAATGGGTACGGTGTGCGTTAACCCGCTACTAAAACTGCAAACACACCCTACCGCCGGTCTCCTGTTGTGTACCGGCGGCAGGGGGTGTTGCCAAGGGAGAATATACTTAAAGCCGTGATACAGCATTCAAAACCTGCGCGTTTGGGCATTGGAATTATTTCAGCCGGGAGGGTCGGAGCCGTCCTCGGTGCAGCTTTGCGCGCCTGCGAGCACACTATTGTGGGTGTTCACGCGGTGTCTGAGGCTTCTCAGGAGCGCGCCGCGATGCTGCTTCCCGATGTGCCGTTGCTGCCGGTGGAGCAGATTGCTGAGCGTAGTGAATTGCTGATTCTTGCTGTTCCTGATGACGAGTTGCCGGGCCTTATCACCTACCTGGCGTCCTCGGGAAGTATCATCGCCGGTCAGATTCTGGTGCACACCTCCGGCCGTCACGGCACTGAGGTTCTCGCACCGGCGACCGCGCTGGGCGCTATCGGTTTGGCGATTCACCCCGCCATGACGTTCACCGGCATGTCCGTGGATTTGCAGCGTCTGAACGGCACCTGCTTCGCTGTGACCGGACCCGCGCCGTTCATCCCGATTGCTCAGGCACTCGTGGTGGAAATGGGCGGCGAACCCGTGCACGTTGCCGAGGCTGACCGAGCGCTCTACCACGCAGCCTTAGCGCATGCCGCGAACCACCTCGTGACCATCTTGGGCCAGTCCCAGCAGATGCTTGCCTCTATCGGTATTGAGGACCCGGCACGCTATATGGGGCCGCTCGTTCGAGCCGCCGTGGATAATGCGCTCGCCAGCGGTGAAGGTGCTCTAACCGGGCCCGTGGCACGTGGAGACGCCGGTACCGTGAAGGCTCACCTTCAGGCTCTGAATGAGTATTCAGAGCCTGAAAAAACAGGTGATATTACAGACTCTTATGCCGCTCTGGCACATGCAACTGCAAAAAGGGCGCATAATAGAGGTTTGTTAAACGATGAGCAACTGGGACGAATTGAAAATCTGCTGGGCGATTCTACGGAATGCAACCAGCCCGGCGATATTGATGATTCAACCCCCGAAAACAAGGAGTTCTCGTCATGACTGAGACTTCGAAGCCCCGAGTTGTGACCACCATTGCGGATTTCCGTACGGTAATCACCGAATCCCTTGCCGCAGCGCAGGAGGAACTGGACCGGGTAGCCCGCCAGGAGGCGGAGCAGAATGGCACTGATGTTCAGTACCGTACCGCCATGCTGGGTTATGTGCCCACCATGGGTGCCCTGCACGATGGCCACGCAACCCTGTTGCATCGTGCCGCTGAACAGAATGATGTAGTGGTCGCCTCCATTTTCGTGAACCCGCTGCAGTTTGGCCCCGGCGAGGATTATGAGGCGTACCCTCGTACTCTCGAAGCGGATGCTGCTCTGGCCGGTGCTGCCGGTGTTGACATTATTTTTGCCCCCGAGGTTGAAGAGATGTACCCCGATGGTGACCCGCTCATCCGCATTTCGAGCGGTGAGCTGGGTACTAAGTTTGAGGGTGCGACCCGTCCCGGTCACTTTGATGGTGTGCTGACTGTGGTCAATAAGTTCTTCAATATTATTCGCCCCGCGGCCGGTAACCACCAGGTAAACGCGTACTTCGGGCAGAAGGACGCTCAGCAGTACATCCTGATTCAGCGTATGGTGCGCGATTTCAACCATGACGTGACCATGCGCCCGGTGGTGATTGTGCGTGATGATAACGGTTTGGCGTTGTCTTCGCGTAACGGCTACCTGTCGGATGAGGAGCGTGAGTCTGCTCTCGTGCTGTCCCGCACCTTGGCGATGCTGCGTGAGAATTCACTGAACCGTGGTTTCCACGAGATTGACTTGGATGGTGCGCGCGAGCGGATTAATTCCACTCCCGGTGTGCGCCTGGATTATTTAGAGTTGGTTGATCCGATGACTTTCGGCGAGCCGACTGAGGAGTCGGAGCGAGTGCTGGCACTGGTTGCTGCGTACGTTGGCCCGACCCGCCTGATTGACAACATGGACCTGCGCTAAGCGTTTGCTCGTTTAGAAGAGTCCTCAACACACTACACAGATAGGTATCACTGTGAGCACTGAGCACACTGCCGCACCGGCGATTGCTGATATGTCCGAGCAGATGCAGATTCGCCTGGAGAAGCGTGCGAAGCTGATCGAATCGGGTCGCGAGGCATACCCGGTGGGTCTGCTGGATTCTGAGGGTAATCGCGTGGAGCCCAACCACATTGAGGATCTGCGCGCCGAGTACGATCCGAAGCTGGCTGCTGAGGAGCTGAAGGCTGGGGAAGAGACTGACCGTGTGGTGCATGTTGGCGGCCGCGTGGTGTTCGTCCGTAACACCGGTAAGCTGTGCTTTGTGACCCTGCAGGGTGGTACCGAAGGCAAGCGCATCCAGGCGATGCTGTCGCTGGCTGAGGTTGGCGAGGAATCCCTGTCTGAGTGGAAGTCCCTGGTTGACCTGGGTGACCACGTGTTCGTGACCGGCCGCGTGATTGTTTCTCGCCGCGGTGAGCTGTCCATTATGGTGACCGACTGGAAGATGGCGTCGAAGGCGCTGCGCCCCATGCCGGTTCTGCACAAGGACCTGAATGAGGAAACCCGCGTTCGCCAGCGTTACCTGGATCTGATGGTTCGCGAGGAGGCTCGCGAGTTGGTGAAGAAGCGCGCCCTGATTACCCGTACCGTCCGCCGCGTGCTGGAAGATCACGGCTACATTGAGGTTGAGACCCCCGTTCTACAGCTGGTGCACGGTGGCGCGACGGCTCGCCCGTTCCGCACTCACCTGAACGCTTTTGACCAGCCGATGACGATGCGTATTGCAACCGAATTGCCGCTTAAGCGTGCAGTGGTTGGTGGTATTGACCGTGTGTACGAGATTGGCCGCGTGTTCCGTAACGAGGGCGTGGACTCGACCCACAGCCCCGAGTTCACCACCCTGGAGTGCTACGAGACGTACGCTGACCAGTTTGTGATGGCTGAGCGGATGAAGGAGATTATCCAGAGCTGCGCGAAGGCTGTCGGCACTGAGCGTATTGAGACCGAGAACGGCACCATTGACCTGTTCGGTGAGTGGAAGTGGGTTGGCGTGTACCCGGGCCTGTCCGAGGCTGTGGGAGTTGAGATTACCCCGGAGACTGACGCATCCGTTTTGCGTGAGATTGCTGAGAAGCATGAGGTGGACATTGACCCGAAGTGGGACGCTGAGAAGCTGGTGACCGAGCTTTTCGGTGAGATTGTTGAGCCGGCCCTGGTGAACCCGACCTTCGTGTACGATTACCCGCCAAGTGCTCAGCCGCTGGCTCGTCCGCACCGTTCCGGTGAGCCTCTGATCGAGGCATGGGACCTGATTATTGGCGGTATGGAGCGCGGTACCGCGTTCTCCGAGCTGATTGACCCGGTCATTCAGCGTGAGCGCCTGACCGCTCAGTCGCTGCTGGCTGCTGCCGGTGATGATGAGGCGATGGAGCTGGATGAGGACTTCCTGCGCGCCCTCGAGCACGGTGCACCCCCGATGGGTGGCCTGGGCTTGGGCATCGACCGTCTGATTATGCTGCTGGCGGGCGACCAGGATCCGGAGCATCCGGGTACTGTGGTGCGTCAGCCCGGTATTCGTGAGACTATTCTCTTCCCCCTGATGAAGCCGGAGGCCTAAGCTTCCCCTTCACCTGTGAGGGTGTCAAAGCGGCGGGTGCCGCGGATACGGTTGTATCTGTGCCACCCGCCGTTTTCTGTGTGTTCTTTTGCGCGGCGTATAGCTTCTGGGGTTGGGTTTGTTGTTTATTTACACAGGTCAGGGGAGTTTTAGGGTGATTTTTTGCTTATTCTGGTGCTGATTTATGCTGTTCCATTCACTCTGGTGGGGTTTTCTGCTTATATACATGAATGTGTTACATAGAAAATAATGAAGGGATGGGAGGCGGCAGAATTTTGCTTTTGAATAGAGTTGAAATGTATGGTGCGAATGATCTAATGTGCAGGCTCGTACGGGCACTATATTGCACTCAGATTGTCGGGGGATGAGGGGGTGCATTATTAGGTGTCTTTGTCTCTGAGGGCTGTGTCTGCTGTCTGGAAGATTCCAAAGTATTTGCACTCTGAACTTCACTTTAATGTTCTTGTAGTGAGTGCAGATTTAACGGGGGGAAGCAGAAGCGATATATCGCTGCGGGTGATTGGTCCATTGTTTCAATGCTCAGAATATTTTCGGAATCTTTAATATATTTCTGTTACTATATGAAAGAAAATTAGTACATAAATATATCCGGCGCCCTATTTTCTCAATCCCGATAGAGGTTTTTGGGTTTACCCCATAGGATATATGTAACAGATGAGGAGGCGCCTCAATGGCACAGAAGGTTCGCATCATCCTGGAAGACGATCTCGATGGCGGTCCCGCAGACGAAACTATCCGTTTTGGCCTGGACGGCGCTCACTACGAAATTGATCTGTCCTCTGCAAACGCAGCTCGCCTGCGTGACGCTATCCGCCCCTTCGTAGCGAAGTCCCGCCGCGTGCAGGGTGCCGCTACTCAGCGCAGCCGTGCTCCCCGTGGCACCGCTGCTCCGGTTAAGCGCAACCCTGAGACCGCAGCAATCCGCGAGTGGGCTAAGGCTAATGGCCACAAGGTTTCTGACCGTGGCCGCATCCACCAGGATGTTCAGGACGCATACTACGAAGCAATGAAGGCTCAGGGCTAAAGGCTCTCAGTATTCACGCTGTCGGAGGGTTTGGTGCTTTAGGGCTCTAATTCTCCGGACGCTAAAGGCGGCTGGTTTTCTGACCATCCGCCTTTAGTTGTACCCCGGTATTTCTTGATATGTGTTGCATATCTGCGGAGGGTGGGGTGTTTTTATATCACCCACCCTAATTTACTACTTACATGTAAAACATATTGATCCTTTGCCCATGCCCGCTTCTGAATTATCAGGAGGAAGAGTAGGGAATCGGATACCCAATCTGGTGTCGAGTTCAGGCTCCCCATTTAGATTTCATGTATCGGCAGGAACACTAAAGGCAATGATGCATTAACCTCTTCAAAGCGGGGGTATGCTCTGTAGTATTCGTGCTGTCGTTGAGTCGAGTATTCCATTGAAGAGGCTGGAATGTACTGACTGAAATTTTCGAATAATTAGGGACCCTGCATCTTCGGTGGTACTTTCGGAAATTACGGATTATTTCTTGGTGGGGTGCCGAAATGATGCGGGAATTGTCTGGGAAATAAGCACCGTGTTGTCCGGCAAGTATTTTTTGCAAATTATTGAAATTTCTCACTTAAGCGTATAAATTTTTAAAAATTTCTGCAATATATTCATGCACCTGCAGGAAACAATCAGTTTGGGGAGCTGGTCTATATGGGTTATTGTGCGTTCACCTCTTCAGTAAACCCTCGTATCGGCACCATGGTCTCTCAGAACCCACCCGTACCACCTGCCCGCAGTACATCCGATGGCAATATGCACACACTCTGCATGCGCACACTCTGCACAGGCAGCCCCGGCAAAAACAGTCAGCACCGACCGGCAGTGCCCATCCACCTGTAGGGTAGGCCCACCTGCGTGAGCTAGCCCCCTCAAAACCACTCCCGTACCCCGCCAGAAGCCCCGAAACCGTGCCTAAAACGCTTCGAACAGCTCATCTGTTCTCTTGATGGCGAACAGACGCCCATCAGCCCGCCCTTTCAGCCGCGCTCAACGTACTCTTGTATCAATAGGAAAATGCAAGGAGTGCGTAAATGTTTGAACGCTTTACCGATCGAGCTCGGCGCGTTGTGGTGCTTGCCCAGGAAGAGGCACGCATGCTCAACCACAACTACATCGGTACCGAACACCTTCTGCTCGGTCTGATTCACGAGGGCGAAGGCATCGGTGCCCGCGCCCTGGAATCATTGGGCGTTACCCTGAACGCAGTACGTGAACAGGTTCAGGACATCGTCGGCCCCGGCCCCCAGGCACCTAACGGCCACATCCCCTTTACCCCTCGCGCGAAGAAGGTTCTCGAACTGTCCATGCGCGAGGCTATTCAGCTGAACCATGGCTACATCGGCACCGAACACATCCTGCTGGGCATGGTTCGTGCCAACGAGGGCGTGGCAAACCAGGTGCTGGTCAAGCTGGGCGCTGAACCCGCAGCCGTGCGCCAGGCTGTGATGGACCTGATTTCCGGCTACCCCGGCAACAACTCCGGTGATAAGGAAACCGCCGGCGTGGGTGCAGGTAACTCTCGCGAAGGCACTCCCGCGGGTTCGACCATCCTGGATCAGTTCGGCCGCAACCTCACCGCGGCAGCACGTGAGGGCGAGCTGGACCCGGTCATCGGCCGCCACAAGGAGATGGAACGTGTCATGCAGGTCCTCTCCCGCCGTACCAAGAACAACCCTGTGTTGATTGGTGAGCCCGGCGTCGGTAAGACCGCGGTCGTGGAGGGCCTGGCACAGGCTATCGTGCACGGTGACGTCCCCGAGACCCTCAAGGACAAGCACCTGTACACCCTGGACCTCGGCTCCCTGGTTGCAGGTTCGCGCTACCGCGGTGACTTCGAAGAGCGCCTGAAGAAGGTCCTGAAGGAAATTCGCTCCCGCGGTGACATCATCCTGTTCATCGATGAGATCCACACCCTCGTCGGTGCAGGTGCCGCAGAGGGCGCGATTGACGCTGCCTCCATCCTCAAGCCCATGCTGGCTCGAGGCGAACTGCAGACCATCGGTGCAACCACCCTGGACGAGTACCGTAAACACATTGAGAAGGACGCGGCCCTGGAGCGCCGCTTCCAGCCGATTCAGGTTGAGGAGCCCTCTCAGGAGCTCGCCGTGCAGATTCTCAAGGGTGTGCGTGATAAGTACGAGGCACACCACCGCGTCACCATTACCGACGAGGCAATCGAGACTGCCGTGAATCTTGCGGCACGCTACATCTCTGACCGCTTCCTGCCGGATAAGGCTGTCGATCTGATTGACGAGGCGGGCGCACGTCTGCGCATCAAGCGCATGACCGCACCTCCGGAGATCAAGCTGCTCGACGAGAAGGCTGCCAAGTTGCGCCAGCAGAAGGAAGACGCCATCAACTCCCAGGATTACGAGAAGGCTGCAGGCCTGCGTGATCAGGAGCAGAAGGTCCTGGCTGAGAAGGAAGAAGCCGAGAAGGCATGGCACGAAGGTGGCGACGCATTCGGCACCGTGACCCCCGAGGTTATTTCTGAGGTTCTGGCCGCTTCCACCGGTGTTCCCGTCTACAAGATCACCGAGGAAGAGTCCAGCCGCCTGTTGACCATGGAGCAGGAGCTCCACAAGCGCGTCATCGGCCAGGAGCACGCTATCGCGGCGCTGTCCCGCGCTATCCGTCGTACCCGCGCAGGTCTGAAGGACCCGCGCCGCCCTGGTGGTTCGTTCATTTTCGCCGGCCCGACCGGTGTGGGTAAGACCGAGCTTGCTAAGGCACTTGCTGAGTTCCTGTTCGGCGATGAGGATTCGCTCATCACCCTGGATATGTCCGAGTACCAGGAGAAGCACACCGTCTCCCGTCTGTTCGGTGCGCCTCCCGGCTACGTCGGCTACGATGAGGGCGGCCAGCTGACCGAGAAGGTCCGCCGTAAGCCCTTCTCCGTGGTCCTGTTCGACGAAGTGGAGAAGGCTCACGCCGACCTGTTCAACTCGTTGCTGCAGATTCTGGAAGACGGTCGCCTGACCGACTCGCAGGGTCGCGTGGTGGACTTCAAGAACACCGTCATCATCATGACCACCAATCTGGGATCGCGTGACGTGAACCGCCGCATCCCGGTCGGTTTCCAGGCGATGGACGACGCAACCGCCGACTACGAGCGTATGCAGTCGCGTGTGATGGAGAACCTCAAGGAACACTTCCGCCCCGAGTTCCTCAACCGTGTGGACGACATCATTGTCTTCCCGCAGCTCTCCGAGTCTGAGATTCTGCAGATTGTGGACCTGTTCGTGGGTCGCCTGGCTAAGCGTCTGGCGGAGCAGGATATGTCTATTGAGCTGACCAATGCTGCGAAGGTTCTCATGGCCACTAAGGGTTACGACCCGTCCATGGGTGCTCGCCCGTTGCGCCGCGAGATGCAGCGCAACATTGAGGATGCACTCTCCGAGAAGATCCTCTTCGGTGAGATCAAGCCCGGTGAGAAAATCACCGTGGATGCTGAGGGCGAGGGCGACTCCGCGAAGTTCGTTTTCTCTTCTCAGCCGATGAAGGAGCTGGCTCTGGATTCGGTGCAGGAGCTGAACGAAGCGGACGCTCCTGCAGCTGAAGCACCTGCAACTGATATTCAGGACGAGGACTAGGCTCTGTGTAGCTAAGTTCTAGCGTACTAAACGACTGTGGGGCGGTACCGGAATTATCCGGTACCGCCCCACAGTCGTTTTCTGTCTTCTCAAGGAGAAGCTCCACTCAGATGATTCCTAGAGCGAGATGAGCACTGTATCGCCCTGGGCGACCTCGCGTGCCAGAGAGTCCGCTAGCAGCCCCGCGTAGCAGCGCTGCAGCTGTTCGGCGGCGGGGGAGAGCGCATACAACGCCTTGAGTGGGTGGTGCACCGCGGCGGGTGCATCCGAGGGGAACGCCAAGTCAGGCGAAGAAGCTGCAGCGGGTGAAGAGGCCGTGTCGCCAGCCGAGGCTACACCCGCACCCAGGATGAGCTCGCGATCCACCGGCTCATGCGCCGCACGCAACACCGCCATAACCGCCCCGCGCACCTGACGGTCCGTGCCGTGCCAGCTCTGGCCCTTGGGGGTGTAGTCCGCCTCCGGCTTGCCCGCCGCAACCCAGGCACACAGATCCTCCACGGGGCAGAGCTCGCAGGTTGGGGACTTCGCCGTACAGACCAGCGCACCAAGCTCCATGGTTGCCGCATTCCACAGGCAGGAGGTGGGGGTGTCGGCGGGCATGAGCGCCTCCGCCAGGCGAGTCTCAGCCGCCGTCAACGAACGGGAGGGTAGCGCCTTGCCGGACACGGCGCGCGCATGCACGCGACGGATATTCGTATCAATGACCGTGGCGCGCAGACCAAACGCGAACACGCTAATCGCCGCCGCCGTGTAAGAACCTACGCCCGGCAGAGCCAGTAGCGCCTCATAGTCGGCGGGAACTTCACCGCTGTGCTGCTCCACAATCGCGACAGCGGTACCGTGCAGACGCTGCGCACGGCGCGGGTAACCCAGGCGGCCCCAGGCGCGCACCGCCTCCGATGCGGGCTCGGCGGCAAGGTCGGCGGGGGTGGGCCAGCGGCGCATCCACTCCTCCCACACGGGTAGCACGCGCTTGACGGGGGTCTGCTGCAGCATGAATTCGCTGACCATCACTCCCCAGGGGGTGCACTCGTCACGACGCCACGGCAAATCGCGTGCCTGGTTGAGGAACCACTGGTTGATTCGGTGGTGGAGTGCTTTGATGTTCGTGTCTTCAGGCAGGGTAGGTTCGGGGCACGTGCGTGTGGTGCGTTTGGGCTCTGAGGTCATCCGAAAAGCCTACGCCACAGAATATATATTCCCAAAATTGCATGAACAGAGTTCACTGTGAATCTCAAGGTTAAACCCGGTATCCTAGAGGTATGTCTGAAAATGGTCCCGTTCTGCCTCCCGAAGTGTACCGTCGTCGTCGTATCGTGGCGGTTATTGCTCTGCTCGCTATTATTTTGCTGCTGGTTGCTGGCGTGACCTCCATGATCGGCATGATTAACGGCAAGAAGGACGCCACTGTAGCCTCTACTGCGACGCCTTCCGGTGCGCCCTTCCAGAGCTTCAGTGCTCGCCCTACAGAAACTGCTTCGGCTACCCCGTCCACTAGTGCGACTGCCTCTGCAACTAGTGCGACTGCCTCTGCAACCGCGTCTGCTTCGGCTACTGCTTCGGTAACCCCCTCGGTGACCGCTTCTGCGGCACCCACTGCAAGCGTGACCACCCCCGCACCGGTCCCTTCGGTGACCACTGCGGCTGCTGTTGCGGCCTGCACCGCGAACGACCTGAAGGTGACCGTCACCCCCGCGAAGCATACCTTCGCAGCCGGTGAGCAGGTGTCCTTCCACGTGACCTACACGAACTCCTCGAAGACCCCCTGCGCTGTCGGTGGCGAGGGCACGAACACCGGTGTGGACCTGAACATCACCTCCGGTGCGGCTCGGGTGTACACCCGTAGCCTGTGCGCGGCGACCACCCTGCCTAAGGCGGACGTGGCTGCAGGCTCTGAGGGTGCGACCGACCTGGCGTGGGACCGTAAGATCAACGTTCTGGGCTGCTCCTCCGCTTCGAATGCTCAGAAGGGTTCTTACTGGGCGACTGCTACGGTGAATGGTGTGACTTCGACTCAAGTGAACTTCGTGATTCAGTAGTTCACGTCTATAGTTTTCACCCCTGTGTGAGTGTGCAAAGCCCCTTCGCTGGATATTTTCCGGCGTGGGGGCTTTAGCTTTTATATGGTTATTACTTGGAGGTGCGAGGTTTGGCGAAGCGGCGCTCGCCCAGGTACCCGAGCAGACTACCGAAAGCGGTCCACTGCAGTGCCGCCAACAGTAGGGTGGGCAGGTCGGTCACCTCAAAAGAATTGGGGATGACCCTGAACCACAGCAGCGGCAAGTAAATCAGGAACAGGATGGGGGATGCCCACACGAAGAACGGAACGGAGCGCTTAGTATACCTGTCGCCTGTCTTCTGACTTACCAGCTTCCACGACATTGCCATACACCCCAACTAAGACTCAATGCAATGGTTGCAGGGCCGCCGAAGCTCCTGAGAGCTACTGGTCCAGCAATACGGATGATGGTACGGGCTGCCAAGCCCCAATTCCATGCAGAAATAGCTACTTTGGTAGCTTGCACAAGTCCAGGAATGCTGAATCCCAGCACATTTTCAATCATGCACCGTGCAAATGAATCTGCGTCTTGAGTCGATTCATCATCGAATGAATCATAATCTTCATTCGTGGAACCAGCAGCCCCATTGAAGGCCAGTGCAAGACGTTCAAAATTGGGCGCCTGAAGGATAAGTCCGTCAGCCTTCAAGTTTTCGTAGTTCAC
Organism: Rothia sp. 27098_8_161; assembly: GCF_041432905.1. NCBI lineage: Bacteria > Bacillati > Actinomycetota > Actinomycetes > Micrococcales > Micrococcaceae > Rothia > Rothia sp. 27098_8_161. Next base: position 140,332 of record NZ_JAPWAL010000002.1, read on the forward strand.
AAAATAGTGACCATTATGCTGGGGAACATAACGAGTGAAAAGAACTTCGAGATCATGTGCAAGCTGCTGCTCGGTAACATTTTCTGCAGTGTAGGCGGAGTGTCCTGCAGAAACAGGTGCGGTCTGGAGGGCAGATGCCGGGGCAACTGCGCTCCCCATCATGAGCGATGCCAGAAAGCCTGCCGTGGCGAGGAAAACAGGCTTCTTGATGTGTGAGGTATGCATGTTAACATCCTTGTCTAGCTGTAACTCCTAAGTGAGTAAGCAATCAATTAGATGAGAAAAAATCTCAACTAGATTGATTGAGACAAGATTACACTTGAGTACAATGTATATTCAATAGGATTTTTTGTAATTTATATCACAATTAATGTTATTTGTTATGCAGTTTTTGGACATTAATGTTGAAGCCCCCGTGCTGGATGTTCTTCCGGCACGGGGGTTTTCATATGAGCTTTTGTTAGAGATACTTCTCCAGGCTGCTCTCCGCCATGCGGGACAGCTGCTCGCGCACCGTGCGGGCACGAGCCTCACCCACACCATCCACGGCACGCAGATCCTCAAGGGACGCCGCCATCAGAGCCTGCAGGCTACCGAAGCGCTCCACCAGACGCTCAGAAATAGCGTTCGGGATGCTCGGAATGCCGGCGAGCAGGCGGAAACCGCGAGGCTGCAAAGGGAGCTCAAGGTCGGGGTTCTCGCCAAAGCCGACAGTGCGGGCAATCGTGCGCAGATCCACGATGTCCATATCGTTCAGGTTCTGAAGCGCCTCAACGCCAGCAGTCATCAGCTCGTCGTTTACCTCGGGCAGATAGTCGCGCAGAATTAGGTCGCTAGCGGTCATCTCGGGGGCGCGTAGCTCCTCCAGCTGCAGGGCAATCAGGCGGCCGTGCACGCCGAGCTCCAGCACGTAGTGGCTGACCTCGCGGATAATGCGGTTCACCATCTCCATGCGCTGCAGGGTCATCGCCACATCGCCCAGGGAAACGTTCGATTCAATCTCCAGGGCAGATAGGCTGGAGAGCACAGAACGCAGGCGCTTCTTATAGCTTTCAAGGGTCTGAATCGCCTGGTTTGCGCGAGCCATCATGTACTGGCTGTCTTCAACCATGTAGCGGGTGCCGTCAACGTACACCGAAATCACGGACATCGACGCGCTTACTGAAATCACCGGGAAACCGGTCTGAATCGCCGTGCGTTCGGCGGTGCGGTGGCGGGTGCCGGACTCGTTCGTGTCAATGGAGGCGTCCGGCATGAGCTGCACGCCGGCGTGCAACAGGCGGGTGGCGTCGCGGTCGCAGATAATAGCGCCATCCATCTTCGCCAGCTCGCGCAGACGGGTTGCCGAGAACTCGGTGTCGATATTGAAACCGCCCGAGGACATGGAAGATACGGTGCGGTCGGATCCGAGGACGATGAGTGCGCCCGTACGGCCACGCATGATGCGTTCCAGACCCTCGCGGAGCTCGGTGCCGGGGGCGATTCGGGCGATAGTTTTAATCAATAGGTCACTATAATTCATCTGCACAAAAAACATTGTACCGTAAGGGTGGTTATTGAGCCAGGTCAGCGGCGGAACGGCGGGCTAAAGTGCCTTAAAAACGAATGGATATTCTCAATATTTATGTGGGAGTGTGCAGGTCTAAACTATCTGCATATAAGAGTAAAAATGTATTCTGTGGTGCCCTATTTCGCCCTGACCAAATACTGCGCACCATATCGTCCCAGACCCTAAAATAGACCCATGACCGCGCGCACGAAAAACACCAAAAACGCACCCGCCTACCGCTGCACCGAATGCGGCTGGACCACCGCCAAATGGGTAGGCCGCTGCGGCCAATGCCAAACCTGGGGCACCGTCGAAGAGGCCGCCGGGGGCACCCGCGCGCGCACTCGCGCCGCATCCAGTGTGCAGAAACCCGCCCAGCCCATCGCAGAAGTCGACTCGCGCGTAGCCGCCTACATGAGCACCGGAAACCCCGAATTTGATCGCGTGCTTGGCGGCGGACTCGTACCCGGTGCGGTCATCCTCATGGCGGGCGAACCCGGCGTGGGTAAATCCACCCTGCTGCTGGACGTCGCCGCCACCTTCGCGCGCGGCACCACCCGGAATGCGGGGCAGAACAACCCGGCACACAACACCCAGCCGCCGCGCCCGGTCCTGTACATTACCGGCGAGGAATCTGCAGCGCAGGTCAAGCTCCGCGCCGACCGCATCCGCGCCATCGCGGACACCCTCTACCTGACCAGCGAAACTGACCTCGGCACCGCCCTGGCGCATATTGAGCAGGTCACCCCCTCCCTGCTGGTCATTGACTCCGTGCAGACCCTCGCCTCCGCTGAAGTTGAGGGTAGCGCCGGTGGCGTGACCCAGGTGCGTGAGGTTGCCGCCTCCGTCATTGCTGCCGCAAAGGAACGCAATATGTGCACTCTGCTCGTGGGTCACGTGACCAAGGAAGGTACCATTGCGGGTCCGCGCCTACTCGAACACCTGGTGGACGTGGTCTGCCAGTTCGAGGGCGATAAGCACTCGAATATCCGTATGCTACGCGCTATCAAGAACCGCTTCGGACCCACCGACGAGGTCGGTTGCTTCGATATGGACGAAGACGGTATCGCGCCGGTGCTGGACCCCTCCGGCATGTTCGTCTCCAGCACTCCGCACCCCGTACCCGGTACCTGCGTGACCGTCACAATGGAGGGCCGCCGACCCCTGCTCGCGGAGGTGCAGGCCCTGCTGGATCAGGCGGTGGCACCCGCCCCTCGCCGTACCGTTTCGGGTCTGGATTCGGCGCGTATTCAAATGCTATTGGCGGTGCTACAGCGCCGCGCCGGGCTGAATGTGGGCAAGCTCGACTGCTACGTTTCTACCGTGGGTGGCGCAAAGATTACCGAACCCGCCGCTGACCTGGCCTGCGTGATGGCGTTGGCTTCAGCGGCCCAGAATAAGCCGCTCCCGCGTAAGCTCGCGGTCTTTGGCGAAGTCGGTCTGGCCGGTGAGGTGCGCGCCGTGCCGGGCATCCGCCAGCGTATTGCGGAAGTGGGCCGACTGGGCTTCACACACGTGCTGGTGCCAGCCTCCCCGGCAGGCGTAGGGGATGTACCCGAAGGTGTCACCGTACGTGAGGTAACCACCCTGGGTGAGGCGTTGGCTCTGCTCTTCCCGCAGAAATAAAACACTCTAAAAATAGCAAGAAAGGGGGCTCCCGGCTGGCGTCATGCCCTCGGGAGCCCCTCTGTGGGAAATACCGCTAAGAGCGGCTCTCCTCCTCGTTCTCATGCAGCATAATGTTGATCGAACGGGTATTCAGATTATTCGTGTGGTGGGCGTTGACCGCGCTATCGGCTGTGTCGTTAACCACCATCAGGTCGTCCACGTCAGTATCAACAATTGGGATGGCCGAGGTGCGCGGCGCATGCTGTGTGACCGCCTCGCCCAGGGGTACCAGAACATCGACAGCGTCCTTGTGTGACATGCCAGTGGCCTCCATAAAGTCGACCACAATCAGACGAAGCATCAGCACTAGCGACTCACCCTCAAAGGTTTCCACACCCATCGCACGCGGCTCAAGGGTGCCTGCGAGCTTCACCATGCGTTTGCGGGCTTCCATCATGTAGTGTTCGCGTTCGCCTTCGGTCGGGGCAGACATACCCAAGCCGAGACTCTGCGCCGCGAGCGATAGCTCAGCCAGTGCGTCACTGAGCGAAATCTGCGCGGCGGTGCGCAGTTGCACGTGGCGAATCGTGGACGCCATACGGCGGTTGAGGACGCGATCGTTACGAATTGCCAAATCCACCGCGGCTAGGGTCTTCGACAAGCGCGCCAGCTCGCCTTTGCTTTTACGGCTATTCCAGGACAGCTCGCTCATACCCTGCGCAGTAATTAGATCGCCACGGCAGCTATCGTAGAGCGGCTGCAGAGCGCGCGCGTCGAGTAGGCTCTGGTACGCCTTGTCGTAGTTGTAGTAGCGGATTGCCTCAGAGGAAAGAGCGAAAACCTTTGCGAAAGCATCCATCAGAGTCATAGCGCGGGCACGCGGGTTCTTACGCGGATCACGCGGCATCAGATACATGGCAAGGAACGCGAAGGCACCACCGACAATGCCGTCAAAACTGCGGGTGAACGCGTCATCAGGCACCGGTAGCAGTAATACAAAACACGCCTGGAAGCTGAGCTGAATCGTAAAAATAATGCCCTTATCAATAAATCGGGCAATAATCACGGATAAGAACAGCACGACCGCCGCCTGCCAGGTGCCGTGACCAAGCAGAATCAGCAGAAGGTCACCGATAAGAATACCGAGGGTTACGCCGAAGGAAACCTCAAGGATTCGGCGGGAATGCTTAGCGCCGCTCACATAGCCTAGGGACACGAGGGCAGAAACCGCCGCGAAAATAGGCTCTTGATGGCCCAGGACGCGTTCAGAGAAAAGCCAAGCACCCATAGACGCCGCAACAATCTGCACAGACTGAAAGAAGTCTGCTTGGACTCGATGAATACCCTCACGAATGAACTGACGGGTATTCTGTTCAGTAGTGCGTAGAATCTCTGCGAAGCGTGCCATGAGCACCATCATACCGGCGTGTGTGCGGTGCACAAGGGGCTAGGACAGTGTCGGGCTCAACTGTGAGAGAGTCCGCGCACTGTACCCGCTCTGGAGCCGTATTTTTTCGAGGAAACTTAGCCCCGAACCGCTACTTGAGCCTCCCGTTACACAACCTAGCTGCGGAGGCGGCGAGCCACCCTCGCTAGCAGGCCCGGCTGGGCAGGGTGTGGCTGTGCGGGTGCTTCGGAAGATGACTCAGGCTCAACGGTGACGGGGTGTGTTTCTTCGGCGCCGTGTGCGCCGTGAATACCCTGCGTGCTGTGCCCGCCACCGATTGCGCAGGCATGTTCGAGCTGTCGGCGGTGCTCAGCGTCCCAGGAGTGCGCTCGGTCAGACATCGCCCACTCAAACCCCGCGGTGAGGGAGGTTTCGGTGAAGAGATCGCGGGCGGCACGGACGGTTGCACCCAGCGGCTCGGGGAACGCCGGGACCTGCTCCACGGTGGGGAAAGGCGCGGGGGCTTCTACTTCGCCGCGAGTTTCTGCCTTGTCGCGCGCTTCTGCACTAGAGGCAAGAATCTGTGCGAGCAGGTAGGCACGATCAGCCTGCAGAACCTCCACAAGTTCAGCGCGGCGCGCATCCGACGCCACCGCCGCGTGCTGCATGGCAGCGGCAACCATCAGCTCGGGAACACCACCGGCCAACATGCCTAACGGCAGTGTGAAATCACCCAGCCCGTACAGGCTCAGGGCTCCGCCCACACGCATCTGCGTGAAGGCATCCGGCACGAGAGTGAGCACGGGAATACCCGCCGCGGCGGAGAACACCGCCGGGTGGTAGCGGCTGGTCAGCGTGAACGCCGCCCCTCGGTGCACGGTAACGCTCTGGTCTGCGTGCAGAATCGGCAGTAGGGTCGCCGGCGTGGAGGGGCTGAGCTGCTCAGCGATGCGCTGGTGTGCCTGAATATCGCCGCTTTCGGGGTTCTGTGGGTCGCCAAAATGGCTCAGGAATACGGGGGCGTAGCCGTGCTCTCGCCACATGCTATCGAGCAGATGCGCAATCTGCTGCGCCTGCTGTTCGGTGCACTCGTTGACGGTGACGCACACGTAGAGCTCAGGTAGCTTATCCAGTATCTGACTTGAGGAAATGCCTTTCGCATAGTGCAGGGTACGCGCCGGGGAAGCCACCAGGTAGTCGGTAGCATCGTCCACGCTCAGGCGTGCGTCAATACCCCGCTCACGGCACCAGACGAGGGAAGAATGTTCGCGCATCGTCACCGAACGGGCGGTGCGCAGCATGCGCTCCAGGATGCGGGCATCCTCGGGGCTGAGCACTGGACCCAAGGATTGGCCGGTCACATGCACAGGTACGCCAGCATGCTCGGCGGCACGCACCGCAGCGGCGCGTTCATAGAGGAGCCACCCGTAGCGAGAATTGAGATTCCCTCCGCCGGAAATAACCACCGCGTCCATAGTTGCGATAGAATCCGCAAATTCCACCATCCGCTCAACGATCTGCTCCAACGGATGCAACACCTCGGGTAGTGCCTGCACCTGCGGCAACGCCACCAGATCGGTGATGGAGGGGCGCTCCCGATCGGCGTGCAGCTGTACCAGGACGCACTCGAGCGCCGCGATGGTCAGCTCGCGTTCAGCCGGCGCCCAGGGGAAGAGGAGAAACGGCAGGTACCCGTAGGGGGTGCCTACATCCTGCGCAAAGGGCTCACCAATGTAGCGCGCCGAATGCCCCACATCGCGGGTCATGAGGGTGACCGCTGCGCCGCCTTCTGCGAGGGCCTGGGCACTCGCGATGGTCATAGCTTCATCACCGACGTGGTAGGTATGCTGGCCAATATCGCCAATGACGAGTACGCGCGGTGCTGTAGAAGAATGATTATTCTCTGTCATGGCTATGCGTCCTTCGCGCTGGTAGAACCAGTCTGGGTGCTACCACCAGCGCGGTGGCCCTGGGAACGAGAAGACAGAGAATAAGAAGCCAGGGAACGCTTCGCCAAGGAACGCAACACGCGGCCCGGAGCACGCAGGTGCTTGAGAACCTTCAGGCGCTCCTCAATAGAGTGCTGGCGGGTCTCAATAACCTGCTGACGAGCCTCGATACGTCCCAGGCGGTGCTCAATTGAACGCAGAATATCCAGGGATTCGCGGGTCAGATCGTGCCCGTCAATCACGCGGCGCTCCAGGTCAGCCGCTAAATGCGCCTGGTACAGGTACGCACCCGGTCGGGCACCTGCCTGCAGATCCTCGCGGATAGCGCGGGCGCGCACCAGTGAATCGAAGCGGGCGTGATCAGCCTGACGCTTCACGCTATTCGCCTCGGCACCCTCCGCGTCGGGGCGCAGCGACCAGTACGCCAGTGGCTCATCCACCAGCAGAATATCCGCAACAGAGGCGGCACGCATGTTGAACTCCCAGTCGCCGACCACCGGCAGGGACTCGTCGTAGAAACCAACTAGCTCGTGCAGACTACGGCGGTAGAGAATACCAATCGGCACGGTACGGTTCGTGCGGAACAGGAACTGTAAACCTACGCTGGGCAGGCTGTCGTGGAAAATACGCTCTTCGTACACCTCGAACTCGCCGTCGGCATTCTCGCGTTCGTACCGCTCCACAATGCGGGTGGTGCACATGAGCGCGCCGCTTTCTTCGAGCGCCGCGACAGTGCGTTCCAGGAACTCGGGCGCCCACAGGTCGTCGTCATCGTGAATCGCCACGTACTTGGAGACGGTTGCCGTCAAACCGGCGTTGGATGCCGCCTCCATGTTGCCGCCGGCGGTCAGCAGCTGTACGTGACCGGAATCCAGCGGGGATTCCTCAATGACGGCGCGGGCTGCCTGCTCGTCGCCTCCATCGTTAATCACGCAGACCGTGTAGTCGGTGAAGGTCTGCTGCGCAATGTTCTCCAATGCGCGGCTCAAGAAGCGGGGACGGTCCTTCGTGCGGACCAGAATAGCTACGGTAGGGGAAGACATAACCACAATCAGTCGAGGGTGAATGGGCCCATGCTAGCCCAGGAACTCAACCCATTATGAAGGTGTGCACTGTTCAGACTCAACCCGCCGCCCGTCCACGCTGCAACAGCATGCATGCAGAGGCATGCGCCGCCCCTAAAAATTAGCTGATGGACTGTAGCGCCACCATTGCCAGCACCCCAAGCACAAAGCATGCCGGAATGGTTACTAGCCACACCAGAAGAATCTGCAGAACAATCCTGGACTTCAACGCGTTAAAACGCTGGTTCACGCCCGCACCGAGCGCCGATGCAGTCGCCAGGTGCGAGGAGGAAAACGGCACCTGCAGCAGGAAGTAGCCGAGCACCTGCACCACCGCGGTCGTGCCCTGAGCGACCGCGCCACGGAACGGATCCAGGCGCACCATCTTGTAGGCGAAGGTGTAGCCGATGCGGCGACCACCGGTCAGCGTACCCGCACCCAGGCTGAGGGCAATAATGAGGGTGCCCAGCAGCATCCCGCCCCCGGTGAGGGCTTGAATCAGCGCCGGATTAGTGATGCGTTCGCTCAGTAGCGCCCACAGCAGCAGGTACAGGTAGCCAGTCTGCAGGCCGTGCAGCAGCGAAATCGCGGAGGCAGACACCGCCAGTACCTCGCGGGCTCGCTGATTCACGAGGCGCGGGTTGTGGCCGACCACGAGCCGGTAGAACGGCACCACCATCAGCCAGGACAGCAGAAAAATGAGCGGCGGAAGGTAGAAGAGCGGTAGCAGAGTCGCCCCAAAGATATGCGGCAGGAATGCGAGGGAACCGAACCCTTCGGCGGCGCTGTCGATCTTCGTCTGGGTCCACCAGCTCACACCGGCGAGGGCACCGATCAGCGCGTGGGTCGAGGAGGACGGAAAACGCAAAAACCAGGTGAGCACACCCCAAATAGCGCAGACCAGCAGCGCAGCAACAATGCCGTTCAGGCCTGTGATGCCCTCCGGGGCGCTTACCCACGAGGCGGAATACTCGCCGAGTAGCAGGAACGCACCGAGCACGCCGAGCACGTTGAAGAGCGCGGCAAGGTACGTGGCGGAGTGCTCGCCAAGGGCGCGGGTACGCACCGGAACAGCGACGGAGTTGGAGGCATCGTGCACACCGGTAACGTAGACCGCGGCAATGAAAGCGCAGCAGGCTAGAAGACCCAGGAGCATTAGGATTCCTGAACGATAATGCGGCCGATCTCGGCGGACACATCGCGCATAGAGTTGGAGGCGGCGGTCAGCTGCGCCAGGAAGGTGGCGTAGCGGCGGTACCGTTCGGGGGTGTAGCGTTCGGCAATGTACGCATCGTATTCTTCGGCGGTTCGTAGCGCCTGGCGGGAGATGCGCAGCATGTCCATCCAGTAGTTATCGAGGCCGCGAATATCGGCAAGTTTGGGGATGACGGCGGCTGTCAGCACCGCCTGACGCTGAATGATGTCCAGGATTGAGGTGATGTGCGTGGCGAAGCCGTCAATGCTGTGCAGAGACAGCACGTGCGCGGCGCTGGTGAGCTTCTCAACGGCGTTAGTGAGCTTGCGTGCCAGCGTATACAGGTCTTCACGCGGAATCGGCGGGGAGAAGGAGCTACGCACCTCGGTGAGGGTGCGGAATAGCAGGTTCGTGGAGTCTGCCTCGTGGGTGAGCATGCGTTCGAAGAGTTCGGGGTACTCCGCGACGGGGGAGCCGACCATTTCAGAGAGCAATGCCGCAGCCTCACCGACCTGCGCTGAAATTTCAGCGAGGGAGGCGAGGGATTCGTTGGCGTGGGGGAAAAGTCGGTGCAGCATAGTTCCCAGTCTAACCAGTATTGGATGCTGCGGGTGCGCATAGCCCGTGCGTATATCACTAGAGCCCGACCTGCAAATGTTATAGCGCCGAGCTGTTTGCGGTTGCCCGTGAGGATTTTAAGCAAAAAACGGTGGGAATCGATTTCTCGACCCCCACCGGAACGTTGAGGGATGTCGGGTTGGGAGCGCCTCTCGGCGGAAGGCCGCTCGAAGCGGCTAAAGATTTGGAGCCCGGGGCTACCTATTAGCAACCCGACATCTTGTAATTATTATCCACCCGCACCCGGTACAGAGTCAATTAGAAACAGGCTTTTCACGCCTTTGCAACCCAATGTGGAACCTGTGCCAATTTACGGCACGAACCCGCATTTTTAGGCGCCCAAACGCTGAAGAAGACTAGAATATTTTGAGGTTGGTCTGCGATTTTTCCTGCGCAGAATCAGCCTCCGAAGCCCCGTCAGCCTGCTCACCAGCCTCAACGGCGCGCAGCTGGGCGGCGACCGCCTCCAAATCGTGCGCGATCTGCTCCATCTGATGAGCCTGATACGGCAGACGAGCACGACGCTCCACCGCCTCACGCTTCACCTCGTGGCTGCCCAGAACCGCACCATCCTGCCTGGCAGAGCGCGCATAATCGGTGCGAATACCCAACGCCACCACGTGCGCAAAAGCCGCGCAACGTTCCATCGCAATGTCCATATCGCCGGTGTACAGGCCCGCCAGAATCTCATCAATCGTGCGGACCACCTCGTCGGCACTCGGCGGGTCGGGAACACCCGCCACCACGTGTGAACGGTAATCCTCCGCCATGCCCAGCTCAAAAGCACGGCTCACCCCGCGCGGCGAACGATGCACCACATCCCGCAGCCAGTACATACGCCACAGCGCACCAGGCAGGGAGTGGGCGCTCGCCTGCGACCAGAGTTCGGCGAGCATCTCAATACCGTAGTCGTCGGTGAAGCTGACAAGCCGCTCGGTCATCTGTTCGTCGGTGCCGCGTCCACGCATCAGTAGGATGCGTGCGGAGGCGTGCGCCGCCTCTTCGCGTGCGGCGGGGTCCATGCCGCCTTCGTGGCGTTCAAATTTCTTGGCGGAGTAGAGGACGGGGCGGTGGTGGGTGCGGTGTCGGGTGTGCCCGGAGGCGCTGCTTGATGCTGCGGGTGTAGACATAGGATTTTCCAGTGTACCGTTTATTAGCTGGGAGTCGGTAGTGTATAGTATTTCTATCTGCACACTTTCAGTTTTGTGTGGATAGGAGCGCCTTTAGCTCAGTCGGTAGAGCTACGGACTTTTAATCCGCAGGTCGTGGGTTCGAGCCCCACAGGGCGCACTAGCCGATCCGTCGCCTCCCGCTTCGCGGGGGTCGGCGGGTTTTTGCGTCTTCACCCTCATGTTCGGGGTTTTACCCCGTGTCGATTCCGTGTGGATGGGGCGCGTCCTGCCGGTTGGCCTGGCAGTTGTTGATTTGTGTACGTTGACCCGAAAAGATGAGGAAACCCGTGAGCGTCACCATTAAGAACTCCGAAGAAATCACGATTCTTGCCACTGGCGGCACAATCGATAAGTTCTATTCGGTGGCGGGCACCATGGATATTGGAGAGCCTGCCGCTAAGGACCTGCTGGACCGCGTCATCACCGATGTGCGTTTTCACATTCGCCCGCTGATTGGTAAGGACAGCTTGGACATGACCGATGCGGATCGTGCCGAGCTGACCGAGGTGCTGAATGCTGTCACTAACGACCAGGTGCTCATCACTCACGGTACCGACACCATGCCGGAGACCGCACGTTACTTGGTGGAGCACGCCGACCTGGGCGATAAGGTTGTGGTGCTAACCGGTGCGATGCAGCCCGCCGTGATGGCTCGTTCGGATGCCAGCTTCAACCTGGGCGCCGCTATCGCTGCCCTAAACTTGCTGGAGCCTGGCGTGTACATCAGCATGAGCGGTCGTATTTTCCCTGCGGAGAGCGTGCGTAAGGACCGTTCCCGCGGCATTTTCGAGGGCTAAATGGCTGATTCCGCTCGTACGCGGCGGGGCAAACCAGTTTCTGCCGCTGAGCTTGCGCAGGTGGTGGGTTCCTCGGATCTTGTGCCGCAGGAATATATGACTCAGACACAGCTGATGCAGTTGCAGGCCTTGGAGGAGCTGGAACAGCAAGCTGACGAGTTCTGGAATGTCGCCAGTGATTACCCGTTGCCGGCTAAGAACCTGTACCTGGTACGTGTGCTGCTACTGGTTGTACCCTCGCTGATTATTGTTTATTACTTCATCCGTGTCACGCTTTTCCCGATTGGTGCGGTACCGCTGGTCTACCTGGTGATGCACATGTGGCTTGCCATGATTTACCGGGTGAACCGTTCAGTGAAGCTGGTGCTGCTGGCGAATGTTGCTTCCGCGGTTGCTGCTGCGGTGATGACGGCGTTTTTCATCTATGTGTTGGTGGCTCTGCACGGTCCACAGACGTTGCTGGACCGTGTGGACGTGTTCTATGCGGTGAGCCTGCTGACGGTCATGGCGTCCTTTGCTGTGGAGGTTTTATTTTCGCTGTTATATAGCGTGGTGATTCGTAGGAGTCTGCGCCGGAGCAAGCTGGAGAAGCAAACAGGCGCTGAACAATAAAAGTTATGGTCTTGAGGAGTGGCGTTCAATCACCCCAGCGGGTGGGGTGCTCCTTTGTGCATTCACGCCTCTGAGAGGGTGATGACGAGGTAGCGAAAGACAGCGGGCAATGCTTTCCGCGACGCTCAGCTACTACTCAGAAACCCCTCAAGAACGCGTGATACGGTAAGACAGAAACACGACTTGCACCTGCCAGGAGACCACTCATGGGCGCTACACACCTGAACACAGATGCTGCTTCATCCGCAGAACACCCGGATGAAGATATCAGTGTACAGACTCGCTATCAGGCGCCTATCCGCCACGCGACTCCTGCCACGCCGGAGGTGTCCGTTCCGCTGAACGTGCCGCCGGTGGTGACCGGTTCGCATCCGGTTATTTCGGCGACTTCTACCGTCATTATTCAGGAAGGTGCGAACCAGCCGATTGTGGTGCGTACGCATCCGACAGGTCCTCTACCGCCGTTCCCGGGGCAGGGGCAGGTGCCCACTTTTCTACGCACCTACACCGCTAATGAGGTGAATGATCGCAAACAGAAGCTCAAGAAGAACCTGCTGGTCCGCGCCGTTATTTTGTGCATTTTGACCCTGGTTGAGGGTCTCATTATCTCCCAGTACACGCAGCCGTTGGCGATTTGCTTTGGCTTTGTTGCGGCGCTTTACCTGGTGGTTCAGATGTGGCCGCTGATGCACCCTCCGCGTGATTCAGCGGCCACCTCCGTGTATAGCGTTTGGGCTATATGCTCCCTGACTGGGTATGTTGCGGTGGGCTTGGTACTTTCACCGATTACGTTCCTGCTGCTGATGCTTGACTGGGCTGGGGTTTCGATGGGGTTGGATCCTTTGCTGGTTCTCGTCCTTTTGGGTATGGTCTGGTTGAGTGAGATCGGTTTATCCTTGCTGACTATTTACCGCTTCAGTAACTTGCGAATTGCGATGGCGAACCGGACAGATTCTCCGTCGTTATCTAAAAGCATTTCTGCGACGGTGGATCCGTCCACTTCTTCCTAATTTTTTTGAGGCGGTGAGCCCATCGAATACCGCGCCGCCACCCACATTCACACCACGTGCTTGCTCATACATCCTCCGCACACTATCAGCCGACATTCGAAAGATTCCGCCATGTCCGCCGTTGAGCCTTCGCCGCCATTCACTCCGAACACCACGTATCTTACGAAGCCTGCTACCCCGACTCTCGTGTCTGTGGCAGGTTGGGTTTTGCTCGCTATTGCTGTGGGCTGGCTGGTGCTGATTGGGTACACGGGTTTTGTGTATGCGACGACGCAACTGTCGCACCTGTCCACCTGGCGTGCCCAGTCACTGGTGGATGCGCAGGCATACTATCCGGTGCTTTTTCTGATGGTGAGTGCGGTCAGCAACGTAGCCCTGCACGGCTTCTGCCCGGTGGCGTATCTGCGTGGTTACCGTTGGGCGGCGTTGGTGCTGTCAGTAGCGTTGGCGTTGGGCGTGCTGGCTTCTTTGCTGATTATGCTGGCGGTCGCAGCTCTTTTAGGTACTCTGAATGGTGCTCCGAGCCAGGATGTTGAGCTGCTGCTCAGTAGCGCTTCGCCGCTGTACACGCTGGTATATATTGCTGTGCCGTATATGCTGGTGTGTGTTGTGGCGTTGGTGTGGTCGCGCCAGTCGCGTACCTATATGGAGATGCGCCGTGATTGGCGTGTGCGCCGAAGCGAGGATTACCTGATTTAGCGTTATGCTGCCGATGGTGGTGGCATACGTGAGGAAGGAAGCGCATAACAGAACGTACCCCGAAGCAGTCCTTGAATAAGAATAATCCGGAGTACACGCTTTCCGAATACAGCGTGCTGCAACCCTCCGACCAGGCTGAAAACAGCACGGTAGAGAGTAACGCCGCCTCCATAACGTTGCCCCCAGTAGTACGGTAGACAATAACGCAGCAGTGGACAACGCACCCGGCGACAGCACCCCCGAGTAAGCCACGACCACCAAAAGGCTCAGAGCATGAAAGGGCGGGGATACCAGACGGTATCCCCACCCTTTTACCATCCCCGGCTTGCGACCGAGGGCCACTCACATATTACTCAGCAGATTCCTGCTTCGCCTTTGAACGGCCACGCAGGTACTCGATAATAACCGGCACCACAGAAACCGCCACAATAATCACAGCAATGTACTCAATGTTGTTGTGTACGAACGGGATACCGCCTAGCAGCACACCCGCCAGACCAATCAAACCAATCCACGCAACCGCGCCAACAACATTCCACAGGTGGAACTTCTTACGGTCGTACGAAGAAATACCAGCCGCAAGAGACACAAAAGTACGAACAATCGGCACGAAACGACCTAGAACCAGAGCCAAACTACCGCGCTTCTGGAAGAACTCCTCAGTAGTGTGCAGGTTCTTGGTGCTCAGAATCTTCGCGTCATCCTTGAAGATCTTACGGCCGTAACGGGCACCAATCTGGTAGCCAACCTCAGCGCCAGCAATAGCAACCAGCACCAGGACCGGGAACGCCACCCACAGGGACAGGCCCATCTGCTCATGCAGCATACCCAGAGCAAAAATCAGGGAGTCACCCGGAAGAATCGGGAAAAGAACACCGGACTCAATAAATACGATAATTGCCGAAACTACCAGAACCCATGGGCCGGTATCGAGCAGGAACTGCTCAAGGTCGAGGCCCAAGAGCGCAACCGGAAGATGCGCCAAAGCGGTGGCAAGAAAAGTCATGAAAAATCCTGAACTGTGAGTGGACCGCACGCACGGCTCGGCGGCGGAGTAACATCAGCATAGAAAGCGTACCTATGGCGAACATTGTGCAAAACTATGCGGAGGCTGTGTATTACTGGCACAATTCTACCGGTATTTACGCCGGATGCACGGGTGAGCGAGGCTAAATCTCTGCGCCTGCATGGCGAAACAACCCGAGGTGACGCGACGCTCGCGTGCCTCCCCAATAAATGACCATCCGCAGAGCCGGAGGATACGGGGTGTGACATGATGGAAAGAGAGCACGGCGCGTCGCGGCGTACCGATTGACCCAACCACCCACCGTTGGAGAGAACCATGAACCCCCAGCAGCCAGCTTCCAGCCCCGCCAATCTCCTGTACACGGATCCCCTGCACGCTGAAGCCCGCGAAGTGTTGCGCCGCCTCACCGGCATCGCTCATGCCGAGTTCCACGACGACCAGTACGAGGCGATTCGCGCCCTGGTAGCCGACCGCGCCCGCACCCTCGTCGTGCAGCGTACCGGCTGGGGTAAGTCTGCGGTCTACTTCATTTCTTCCCTGCTGTTGCGTGCCCGCAGTATGGGCCCGGCTCTTATTGTCTCCCCGCTGCTTTCCCTCATGCGTGATCAGGTTGAGGCGGCATCCCGCGCGGGAGTGCGCGCCGCCATGGTGAACTCCGCGAACGTCACCGAATGGGATGAAATCCGCACCCGCCTCGAAGCTAACGAGCTCGACGTGCTCCTGGTGGGCCCTGAACGCCTCAATAACCCGGCGTTCCGCGAGCAGTGGCTACCGTACCTGCTGCCGCGTCTGGGGCTGCTCGTTATTGATGAGGCACACTGTATTTCTGACTGGGGCCATGATTTCCGCCCCGATTACCGCCGTATAGGTTCGCTCATTAGATCTCTGCCGGCGGGTGTGCCGGTGCTGGCGACTACCGCAACCGCGAATAACCGCGTTAGCAGCGATATCGCCGAACAACTCAGCACTGATGCCACCGCACCCGTACATGTGCTGCGCGGCCCGCTGTCCCGCGAGTCCCTGCGTCTGGGTGTTCTGACCCTGCCTCATGAGGCGCAACGCATCGGTTGGCTACTCACGCACCTGAACAGCCTGCCCGGTTCGGGCATTATCTACACGTTGACTGTCTCTGCGGCAGAAGATACCGCAAATGCTCTGCGTGCCAGTGGCTACGAGGTGCGAGCCTACACCGGTAAAACTGACCCGGATGAGCGGCTGGTTGCAGAGCAGGCACTCAAGGAAAACAGAGTGAAGGCTCTGGTTGCGACGAGTGCCCTCGGTATGGGTTTTGATAAGCCTGATTTGGGTTTTGTTGTACACCTGGGTGCGCCGTCGTCTGCGGTGAGCTACTACCAGCAGATTGGCCGCGCCGGACGAGGTGCCGTTAACGCTGATGTTCTGCTTCTGCCCGGTCGTGAAGACCGCGCCATTTGGGAGTATTTTGCAACCGCCTCCATGCCGAATAAGGAGCAGGCGCTGGCGGTGCTGGAGACCCTCGCCCAGTCCCCGGAGGGGTTGAGCATTACCGCGTTGGAGGCACGCGTTCAGTTGCGTCGCTCCACCCTGGAGCTTCTGCTGAAGGTGCTGGACGTTGAGGGTGCCGCCGTGAAGGAAGGCAACTATTGGCGTCGAACCTCTTCGCCGTGGCAGTACGATAGTGCCCGTTATGCGGCGGTGGTGCAGGCGCGTGTGGTGGAGCAGAACGCCATGCTCGAGTATGAACGCACTAGTCAGTGTCGTATGCTTTTCCTGGCGCAGCAACTTGATGATGCTTCCGCGACTGTTTGCGGTCGTTGTGATGTGTGTGCGGGCCCCTGGTACCCGATTGAAGTTCCTGCTGAGGCGCAGCAGGCGGCGCAGAGCAGTTTCAATAGGGTGGGTGTGCCCCTGCAACCGCGCCGTATGTGGCCGAGCGGGCTGGATCAGCTGATGGGTGCGGATGCGCCGCGCGGTCGTTTGTCTAAGGACGAGCAGGCTGAATCCGGTTACGCTTTGGCGCGTCTGAGCGACATGGGGTACGGTACTCGTCTGCGTGAGCTTCTGGCGACGAATGAGCTGGGTGAGCCGGTTGATTTTGAGGTTCCTGCCGAGCTGGGTCGTGCTTGTGTGAAGGTGCTTGCTACTTGGGAGTGGGCTGAGGCGGGTCGTCCGGTGGCGGTATTGACGCTGCCTTCGCCGGTGCGTCCCCGTTTGGCTCAGTCTCTGGGTAGGGGCCTTGCGTCGGTGGGTCGCCTGGTGGATTTGGGTCAGGTGTCTCTGGCGGGGGAACCGCGTTTCTTTGGTGGTAATAGTGCGTTCCGGTGTGCGGATGTGTTGCGCTCGTACCGGGTGCCTGCAGAGGTGCTGGACTATGTGCGTGAGCATCGGTGCCCTGTTCTGCTGGTTTCTGATGCGGTGGATTCGCGGTGGGCGTTTACGGCTGTGGCGCGTGAGCTACGGTTGGCGGGTGCTTCTGCGGTGTATCCTTTCTCTTTGGCTGCTACCCATTAGTTGCGCCCATTATCGTTTATTTATTCCCCGACGAGGTTGTATGTCATATTCGGAATATTCAAAATTGACGGTTACAGACGGTTCTTCCGCCGTGCTCAGCGATATTCCCGCTCGCGCCGAACATAGCGAGTGGATGCTCCGCGCCCTCGCCGAGGGTGTCGCCGCAGGTGAGCGTGGTGAGATCCCTATCGGTGCTGTGGTGGTGGATGAGCAGGGTGTCATTATTGGTTCGGCAGGCAATACCCGCGAGCGGGAGCATGACCCCAGTGCCCATGCGGAGGTGAACGCGATTCGTCAGGCGGCGGCACATCGTGGTCAGTGGCGCCTGGACGGGTGTACGCTCGTCGTGACAGTTGAGCCGTGCCTGATGTGTGCCGGCACGATCCTCGCGTCGCGCGTTTCGACGGTGGTTTTTGGAGCCTGGGAGGAGAAGACGGGGGCTGCTGGCAGTCGTTACGATGTACTGCGTGACGGCAAGGTTGCGCCGGTTCCCGAGGTGTATGCGGGGGTGCGTGCTGATGAGTGTGCGCAGCTGATGGTGGACTTCTTTAAGGAACGCCGCCCCTGACGTTCCCTAAGCTTTACCCCTAAAAGATGGTTTGTATAACGCGAAAAGTCGCGTAGAGATTGCGTGGCTTTTCGCGTTATTTGTACGAAAAGCCCCATTTATTTGAAAAATACTTCAAAAATTTCAAAAATAACCCCTGTTTTTCAAGAAAAGCCCACCACATCACACATAACCGGGTCTACCATATATAGGATATAGGCATTGGAGCCTCCGCGCTGTCCGCGCCTAACGTCCAACACCCCGCGCGGTGCCCGCGGATGACTTCCAGAAACTCACCTAAACCATCCATTCTCTGAGGGGATCTAACCGTGTTAAGCGTTGACAATATTTGGGCGAAAGGGCGCCACACTCCGCTTTTTGACCGCACCACCTTCTCAGTGGGCGAGGGTGAAGTCATTATTGTTCAGGCGGATAGCCAGTTGGAGCGTACCTCTCTCTCGTTGGCGCTGACTGGTCGCCTTCCCCTGTCCGGCGGAACGATTAGCTGGAGCGAAGGCGATGATGACCCTCGCCGTATTTCGATGAAGCGTCTGCGTGCTCTCAGCAGCGTGGTGGACTCTCCTGATGTGACCGCTCCTGAGCAACATATGCGCGTACACGATTATGTGTCGGAGATGCTCTCCTATAACCTGCCGATTTTTGGTCGTTCCCGTGCGAGCCGCTGGTTGGCCGAGCGCGGTCTTGAGGACCTGGACGGCCTGTGGATGGATGAGATCAGCGGCGAGATGAATGTTGAGCTGATGGCTGCTTTGGCGCAGCATAGCCCCTCTGATTTGCTGGTTTTTGATACTCCTTCCCGTCACCTGAACCACACGTACATGTGGCTTCCTGTCCTCGAGAAGCTTGCTAGTGACGAGGAGCATCCGCGTACCGTGGTGGCAATTGTGCCTCATATTTCGGAGTCCTGGCGGGGTGCTCGTGCTGTGGTGGGTAGTGTTCACATGGATCAGGACGGTGAGTTCGAGTTGGCGGAGGAGCCCGTGGAAGAGCAACCCGAGACGGAAGAGCTAACTGAGACTGAACCCGTGATTGATGTGATTGAGGTGCGTGAGGTGGAGGAAATCCCCTTGACCTC
Source organism: Rothia sp. 27098_8_161 (assembly GCF_041432905.1). Taxonomy (NCBI): domain Bacteria; kingdom Bacillati; phylum Actinomycetota; class Actinomycetes; order Micrococcales; family Micrococcaceae; genus Rothia; species Rothia sp. 27098_8_161. The sequence continues at coordinate 159,152 of NZ_JAPWAL010000002.1, forward strand.
TTCGATTCCCCTCACCCTGGCGGCATCCGGCACTTCCGGAGCCGTTCAGACCGCTGAATCTAAGACTGATAACCAGAAGACCGGCAACCAGAAAACTGTTGCCCAGAAGACCGCTGAGAAGGAGTAAGAATGACTGTTCTGCGTGTTGCACTCGTTGAGCTGAAGCGCCTGACCAGCGGTGTTTTGCCGGTTCTGGTGCTCATCGCGATGTCCTGTATTCCGCTGCTGTACGGCGCCCTGTACCTGTACGGCAACTGGGATGCTTACGGCCATGTGAATGGCATTGTGGGTGCCTTGGTGGTTGAGGATGAAGGCGCGACGGATTCTGAGGGTCAGCAGGTGAATACCGGTGCGGACGTGAAGAAGAACCTTCTAGACGCTGGCACGTTTGATTGGCGTCAGGTGCAGACTCGCACTGAGGCTGTTGAGGGCGTGGAGAACGGCACCTATGACTTTGCGATGGTGATTCCGAAGGACTTCTCCCGTAATTTGCAGAGTGCCGGTTCGTTCAAGCCTGATGCTGACGGCAAGACGGGCACTATTGATGCGCGTTCGGCGGGTATTGAGGTCATTACGAATGACGCGAACAACTATGTGCTGACGAATATTGTCACGAAGGCGGGCACTGCGGTGCGTGATTCGGTGGCTGAGAAGGTCGGTAATTCTACGGCGAATTCGCTGTTGGCTAGCTTCACGACTATTCATTCGAAGATGAGTGAGGCTGCTGATGGTGCGTCGAAGGTGAATAGCGGCACGGTGAAGCTGGCGGATGCTATCACTCAGCTGAAGGACGGCACTGCCACGGTGAATGATGGTGCCGTGAAGCTGAAGGACGGTACTTCCTCCTTGGCTGATGGTCAGTCCCAGTTGTTGGATGGTCAGAAGCAGTTGGCGGAGGGTGCTGCGAAGCTTGCTGATGGTGTTTCGACTTTGGATTCGGGTGCCGAGAAGCTGGATTCTGGTGCTGCGAAGCTTGCTGATGGTGCTTCGAGTTTGAAGGATGGTTCGTCAACTTTGGCTTCGGCTGCGGCGTCTGCTTCTGATGGTGCGGAGAAGTTGAAGGATGGTTCGGCTACCCTTGTTGAGGGTACTGCGAGCTTGAAGAGTGGTTCGGCTTCGGTGGCGAAGGGCGCGAATGATTTGGCGTCTGGTATTCATCAGTTGCGTGCCGGCATAGATCAGGCGGGTATTCGTGAGTTGCCGGCCGAGTTGAACACGATGTGCATGCACCTGCATGAGACGGATACTTCTGCCGGTAGCGGCGATTTTGGTCGTGATTTGTCGAATACTGTGGTGTCTGCGAGTGCGCAGAAGGTACGTACTCAGGTGACTCCGCTGGTTGAGGCGGGTACGTTGACTCAGGAGCAGGCTGATCAGCTGGTGTCTGCTGTCGATTCTGAGAAGACGAAGAATGAGGTTGCTGAGCTAAATCAGAAGGCTCTGCAGTCGCACCTGGCTACTCGTGATGCTGCCGCTGCTGATGCCCTGTCAAAGTTGGGCGCATTGAAGTCGAGCCATTGTATTTCTGATGGTTCGTCGTCGACTGCGGTGAAGATTCAAACTTTGGTGACTGGCGTGGATTCGCTGGATTCTGGTGCTTCGTCGTTGGCGAAGGGCGCTTCGTCGCTGGCTGAGGGTGCTGCTCGTGTGGATGCTGGCGCGTCCTCGTTGGCGTCGGGTTCGGCGAGCCTGGCTGATGGTAATTCCAAGATTGCTTCGGGTGCTTCGAGCCTTGCGAGTGGTTCTGCGACTTTGTCTGGTGGTGCTTCTGAGCTGAAGGAGGGTACTGATTCTTTGAAGAGCGGTACTGCCGAGCTGAAGGATGGTAGCGGTACTTTGGCGCAGAAGGAGCAGTCTGCGGTTGAGGGTCAGCAGAAGTTGGCTGATGGTGCGAATGAGCTGAAGGATGGTGCGTCGCAGCTTTCTAACGGTACGGCGAAGCTGTCTGATGGTTCTACTCAGCTGAATGATGGTGCTTCCGAGTTGAAGGATGGTACTTCGTCGCTGGAGAGCGGCCTGGCTTCTGGTGCTAAGCAGGTTCCGAGCCTTGCGCCGACTGATCAGGCGAAGGTTGCGGATACGATGTCGAACCCTGTGACTTTGTCGCAGGAGTCGCTGGCGTCGGGCCGTAACTATGGTGAGGGCATGGGCCCGTTCTTCATGTGCTTGGCGTTGTGGATTGGCGGCTTAATGCTGGTTCAGACGTTGCGTGTGATGAATAACCGTGCGCTGGCTTCGCATGCTCCGTCGATTCGTGTGATGCTCGGTAGCTGGATGCCGTTTGGCTTGGTGGGTATTGCGCAGGCGACTTTGATGTTTGCGGTGATTAAGTTTGGTTTGGGCTTTGAGATGGCTCATCCGTGGCTGGTATGGCTGTTCCTCTGCTATGTGGCTTTGGTCTTTACCGGTTTCATTCATGGTCTGACGGTGATTTTGGGTGCGCCGGGTAAGTTGGTGGCCTTGGTCATTCTGATTCTGCAGTTGATTACTGCGGGCGGAACGATGCCGTATGAGACTCTGCCTGATTCGATTCGTTGGATGCATGATTTCTTCCCGATGGGTTATGCGGTGACGGGTACGCGTCGTCTGGCGTATGGCATTAATGAGTCGAGCCTGTGGGGCATTATGCTGGTTTTGACGCTGTGGGGTTTGGCTGGTCTGGTGTTGGGTTACCTTGGTACCCGCCGTGATCGTACGTGGTCGTTGAAGAAGCTCGCCCCGGAGATTGAGGTATAAGGCGCCTTGTTAGCTCGCGCAGCGGAATACTGTCTAATAAAATAGAGGTATATCTGCAAAAAGGGAGGGAGGACTTCTGATGTTGCAGCGCCCAGTCGCTGAAGCTGCAAGTCGTCGTCCCGGCCGTACTGCTAGAACTCAGTTGAAGTTGTTCAATGCTGCTATGGAGATTATGACCCAGAAGGGGCTTGAGTACGCCACTGTTGAAGAGGTGGCGGCCCGGGCGGGTGTTTCTAAGGGGACCGTGTATTACAATTTCGGTTCTAAGAAGACCATGGTGGATCAGCTTGTTCAGTACGGCACGCAGTTGCTGCTGAGCGATGCGCGTCGTGCGGCGTCGGTTCATTCTGATCCGCGTGAGGCGTTGCGGAGTGCTATTCGTGCCGCTTTCCAGTATCTTGAGGACCGTCCGGGTTTTACTCGGATGTGGCTTGCGGAGGCGTGGAAGGGCGCGGATGGTTGGACTGAGGCAATGAGCGATAACCGTTTGGATCTTCTGAATTATTTGGAGGAGATGACGGAGGCTGTGGCTCGCCGCTATACGGTTGATACCGCTCAGAATCCTCGTGCGATTGCGATCTCTATGTTCGGCGCGATTTATATGCTTGCTATGGATCGTGAAGTGCATCAGGCGGAGCGCAATGCTGAGGATGCAACGCGTGCTGTCATGCTAGTTGTAGATGGGTATATCCGTCATTAGGCAGACCTGTTGGGGTCTGCAGATGTAGCCGGGACTTCGGTGTCGGGTGTCGAAAAGGGCACGGTGAAAGGGACCGTGAAGAGGGCGACACCCGGCTGCCGTACGCGGTTTTTCTTGCCCTCCTGTTGGGGGTGTGCTATAGTTTTCCACAGTTGGTGGTGTGTCCGAGCGGCCGAAGGTGCATCACTCGAAATGATGTTTGGTGTAAAAGCCAACGGGGGTTCAAATCCCTCCACCACCGCACCAACGAAAACCCGTCGAGATTTGTCTCGGCGGGTTTTTGCATGTCTGGCTTGTTCTGGGGTGGCGTTGGTGAGTGTCTATATGGCGGTATTTTGCTCTGGTTTATGGGGTGTGTGCCACTTCGGGGGCTTTACCGATGATTGCTGATTTGGGGGTGGGTAGAATCGTATTATGCGTATTAAGATTCTTGACCACCCGCTGGTCTCTCACAAGATTAGTGTTCTGCGTGATAAGAACACTCCGTCCCCGATTTTCCGTCAGCTGGTTGATGAGCTGGTGACCCTTCTCGCCTATGAGGCGACTCGCGAGATCCGCGTGGAAGAGATTGAGGTTGTGACTCCGGTGGCGACCACTACCGGTGTTCGTATTGCTGATCCTAGGCCGCTGGTTGTTCCGATTCTGCGTGCTGGTTTGGGTATGCTGGAGGGTATGACTCGCATGGTTCCGACCGCTGAGGTGGGTTTCCTGGGTATGGCTCGTAATGAGGAGACCCTAGACATTGTGACGTATGCGGAGCGTCTGCCTGAGGATTTGACTGGCCGTCAGGTGTACCTGTTGGATCCGATGTTGGCTACCGGTGGCACTTTGATTGAGGCTATTAAGTTCCTGCGCAAGCGTGGTGCTGAGTCTGTGACCTGTGTATGCTTGATTGCCGCTCCTGAGGGCATTGCTGCTCTGGAGAAGGGCGTTGCTGGTATGGAGAATGTTGATCTGTTCTTGGCTACTCGTGATGAGCGTCTGAACGAGAAAGCGTACATTATTCCGGGTCTGGGCGATGCTGGTGATCGCCTGTACGGTCTGGCTGAGTAGTCTTTCAGTATAATTCACGTGATATGAATAGGGCGCCTCTGCATATGTATGTGTGGAGGCGCTTCGCTATGTCTTATGGGTGTTTGGGTGGTTGAGTGCCGCAGTGTGGCGGTGCGTGTCTAATGCGTCCGGGGCTTGGGTGGCGATGGTACTGCTAGGGGGTCGGCGTGGGGTTTTGAGACACCCCTGCTATTATATGACGAGGAACACAATGGAGCACTAGAGGGGTGCATTAAAACTTCAAGTATATTCACAGCCTCACATGAAAATACAGAGTGATACCAGTAGATAAAAGAAGCTGTGAATATTTATAAGGGAAAAATACTGAAAGCTTCAGGCGGTTCCTGAAACCTCCCAAAATGGGGGAAAGATATTGTACTCTTCTCATCCATAAAGATGAATCCACTATGTTGAATCCGCTTGATTTATCCGTCAAATAGGAGAAATATTAAGTAAGAGGATTGAGACTCGAACAGGTATTGGGGACTGTTTGACTCTGCGTCGCTTCCGGCGCACCCCACACCACGTACGACTGGGATCCCGTACACAGACTTTGAGAGAAGGTTGAACCATGTCAGGTGCTGTACCTGGATATGTCCACATCTCCCAGCGCGGTCGTGCCGCTAAGCGTCAGGTCGTGCAGCCCCAGCGCCCCGCTGTGCAGGCCGCAACGTTGCGTCCGATGACATTTTCAGCCAGTGATTCTGCCCATAGGCAGGCTCAGGAAAATGAGGCACGCGGCTTCGTGCTCTACGTGGGTTTGAACGAAGAACTTGCTGCCGCGAACGGCACCTCACTGGTGCGTATCGTTCAGGACTTGCGTACTTATGCACACCATCTGGCTCCCGAGTCGGAGTCGTATGCCGCCGTGGCGTTGGCTCCGGTGAACGCTGAGGGTAGCGACCTTGAGGTGGTGCGTAACGCGTTGGGCGATCCGACCGCAATGTATATGCATCCGGAGGCAAATGCCGCCCGCGAGGCAGAGGCTACGAATAGCCACTCCTCGGGTGTATTGATTGATTTGGCGCGCCGCGAGGTGTTCCTGGACGGTGAGCCGCTCATGCTGACCTTCAAGGAATTCGAGTTGCTGGCACACCTGGTGGAGAACTCATCCCGCACCGTGGGTCGTGAGGAGCTGCTGAAGGCCCTATGGAGTTCGGGCGATGAGCATCCGCATGAGCGTACGATTGACGTGCATATCCGTCGTCTGCGTTCGAAGCTGGGTCGCCTGTCGGGTACCGTGCGTACGGTGCGCGGCCAGGGTTACCGTTTCTTTGAGCACCCCGAGGTTGTCGTCTGGGCTGCTCCGGAATACTCGATTTAGTTTTTAGCGTGCACCCCGGTGTGCTGGCGTGATGCCGGCGCGCCGGGGTTTACTTGTGCCCACCTTGTGGGTGTTAGTGCGCGTGCTGTAGCGGCGTACGGGACGTTCCGGTGCCCTCTAGCTAGAATGGGTGTATGGCTGAAAATTCTTCCAACACTGCATCTGGCTCGCACCGCCGCGAGGTTAAGCGTCTGATTATTATGCGCCATGCGGAGGCTGATTGGGGTCTGAATGATTTTGATCGTCCGCTGACGAAGCGCGGTCATGAGCAGGCTGCCGCCGCTGGTGCTTGGTTGGCTTCTCGCGGTTATATTCCGGAGCAGATTGTGTCGTCATCGGCATTGCGTACTCGACAGACGACGACTTGGGTTTCGGATGGTTTGGGGGCGAAGGCGCCTACCGCTCATTTGGATGAGGGGCTGTATGAGGTGTCTGCGTCCCGTATTATTGCGCGCATTAACAGTGTTTCGGAGAATGTTCATTCTCTGATGATGGTGTCGCATCTGCCCGGTGTGCAGGATGCAGCGCAGCGTTTGATGAGCCCGGATTCTGACCTGAATGCGTCCATGGATGTGTACTACGGTTTCCCGCCCTCTTCCATCGCGGTGTTTGAGGTGCTGGGGGAGTGGGCTCTACTTGATGGCGCGGATGCGCGCCTCGTGGACTTCAAGAGCTTCTAGGTTTCGTGCCTGTAAGGGTAAAGTAAAAGCCCCGTACCGGTTGGTACGGGGCTTTTGCGGCGGAGACGGGGGGATTTGAACCCCCGGTCGAGTTTAACCCCGACCCTTCATTAGCAGTGAAGTCCATTCGGCCGCTCTGGCACGTCTCCACGGTGCGCTCGTGAGCGCATCCCTATAAGAATATAGGCTGTTTTGCGCTTGGTCAATTTGACCCATGCTTTGGGGATATTTCTGAGTGTGTGTTGCTCTATAGGGCGGACTATGGATTGTAGGCTTTGAGGCTTATATGCATCTTCGATAGACTGCTGCTGTCCGACCGATAAATGGAGGACGTCTCTGGCGTGTGATTTTTCCATACAGCGTTGCCAGAGTTGTCTTATGTACTCAACGAAATGAGAAATCATGTCTGAAAACCCCAACAACCCCCAGCCCCAGTTCAACCAGGACCCCCAGTTTAGCCAGCAGGCACCCCAGTTCAATCAGCAGGCTCCTTACGGTGTGCCCGTTCAGAGCCCTGAGCAGCAGGCTCAGGCGAAGAAGGCAAAGACTCTGTCGATTGTTTCTTTGGTGAGCGGTATTGTGAGCTTGTTCCTCTTTGGTTACATCCTTGGTGCTGTGGCTATTGTGACCGGCCGCCTGGCTATGAACAACCCTGAGTTGAAGAATCGCGGTATGGCTATTGCCGGTACTATTCTGGGTGCCGTCGGCATTGTGTTGCTGATTGCTCTGAGGATTCTTGTAAAGTCCTAGGGTTGAAGCTACCCACTGTAACCTTATGATTTGAGGGAGCCTGAGTGTACTCCATGTGTACGTGGGCTTTTGTGTGCCTCGTCAGTTTTCTAGTTTGTGCATTATGGTGCATATATCTCTAGAATGACGAATTTGTTTGTACCTACCTCATCGATAGGTTAGGGTGAATTAGGTTTAATGCATACCATTCACGCGAAAGAAGGATCATATGTCCCAGAATCCGCAGGACTCTAACTTCTACGACTACAACCCGGAATACGGCAACCTGAACCAGCAGAACGCTCAGAACGGCCAGTATGGCCAGCAGCAGTACCAGCAGCCTGGCCAGTACGGCCAGCCCATGATGGTCCCCGTCGGCATTGTTCAGAAGACCCCTGAACAGCTCGCGGGTGAGAAGGCTGCTCAGACCTCCATGGTGCTGGGCATTATCGGCCTGGTCTGCAACTTCATCGTCAGCTGGTGGTCGTTCGGTCTGCCCTCCTTGATCCTGGGTGTTATTGGTATCTTCAAGGCGAACGAGGCAGAGCGCTACGGCGCGGCTGCTTCGGCTGGTCGCATCATGAGCTGGATTAACGCAGTTATTGGTGGTCTGTACTTGCTTTTCCTTGGAGGTTTTGTACTGCTGGGGCTTATCGGTATTGCAGGTGCTGCTTCTTCCTCGTCCAGCCACTTTGTTGAGCTGGCTAGCACCCTGGCATTCTTCTAAAAACTTCCGCCCTCACTGGAAGGTATGTAAAGAGCCCCGTTCCTCAATGTGAGGAGCGGGGCTCTTGATGTCCACACTGGAGCAGAAGCTAAAACGCGGATGGTAAGGGATTTGAACCCTTGAGACGGGGTTACCGCCTACTGGTTTTCAAGACCAGCTCCTTCGGCCGCTCGGACAACCATCCATATGCGCCAGAGACCGGCATTTTATGGCAATACCGTGCCGCAGGGCACTACGAGATTATCTCATGAGATAAGCTTTCTGTAAATCGCGCACCAATGATGGTGCTTCCGGCAATGAGGAGGACCCATGAGAGCAATTATTGAGAACAGTCACGGTGGACCTGAGGTTCTGGCAATCAGCGAAGTCCCCACCCCCGTACCCCGATCCCACGAAGTTCTCATCCGCATTCACGCTGCTGGAATCAACCGCGCCGACGCCCTGCAACGCCGTGGATTCTACCCGCCGCCCGCCGGTGCGAGTGCGATCTACGGCCTCGAAGTGGCAGGTGTGATTGAAGCTGTTGGTGATGGCGTCTCAGTTGAGAATCGCGGAACGTCAGTCATGGCGCTACTCACTGGAGGCGGCTACGCCGACTACGTGACCGTACCAATCGACCACGTGTTGCCCGTACCCGAACAGCTGAGCTTCGCCGAAGCCGCCGGTATTCCCGAAGTCGCGGCAACTGTCTACTCGAACCTGGTGCTCACCTGCGGTATGAGCATGAACCCCGCCGAAAACCTTAAGGAAGACGGCGAACCCGCGGTGGTGCTCATTCACGGTGGCACCGGCGGTATCGGTGTGCACGCTATTCAGCTGGCGCTCGCCGCGGGTACCCGTGTGTTTGCGACCGTAAGTACCGAGGAAAAAGCAGAATATGTGCGCTCACTAGGTGCTGAACCGATCATTTATACCGAATATTCGTTCTGTGAAGTTCTGTTGACTGAAACCGGCGGACGCGGCGCCGATTATATCCTCGATGTGGTGGGTGGGAAGTACCTGGATGATAACCTGCACACCCTAGCCGACGGTGGGTGCCTGTGCATTATCGGTCTCATGGGTGGCGCTAAAGCAGAAGTTAATCTGGGTTACATGCTCACCCGCCGCCTGTCGGTGCACGCCACGAGCCTGCGCACTCGTTCGGATCAGCAGAAGGCTGAGATTCTGCGCGGTGTACGCGAACACGTGCTGCCGTTGATTGAATCCGGCAGGGTTGGCGTGGGCCTGGATCGTATTTTCGATATGGAGGAGGCGGCTGCCGCCCACGAATACTTCGACTCGGGTCAGCATTGCGGCAAGATTGTACTGCGCATGGTCTAGAAGCCGCTGTGCTCCCCCCGGTGCCGTTTCAGGTCGGTGCCGCGGGGAGTGTCGCGTGAGGGGAGAGATGAAAATCTGGGTTCGAAATAATCAGCTGACTGCTGACAGCTCGTCACTAAAAGAGATTTAGGGTAACCTAAGTATAAGGAGGTTTGCGGATCGCTGCAGGGCCCATCGTTGGCAGCCTCCACTGACCAACAAACACGGCACACACACCACGCAGAGGAGGACATATGGGACTTAAAAGCTACCTGCAATCGCGCCGCGACGACGCCGAACTCGGCAAAGGCATCTGGCGCCGATCCCACGACCGGTTCATTCGCGGCATTGACCGCTTCCACCAGGTCCTCGAACGCCTAGCGGCAACCGATTCGTCCACCTCCATGATTGAACTCATTGTGCCGGACGCAAACGCTCTCGCCGACCTCATCCCGCGCGTGCGTGCCGTCGTTATGGAAGCGCACCGCCTCGCCCCCAGCGACGGCGATATTCCCGCCTCCCCATTCGGCACCTACTCCGACCTAAATCGCGCCCTATCCAAAGCTGGTAATGCCGTGGCCCTCTGCGCCGAAGCGCTCGCCATGGCACGCTGCTTCGGCAATTGTGCGAGTGCATGCGACCGCCAGGTGAGCGTGCACCGCCGCGTAGAAACCGTCATCCAGCACATTGAGGATGCAGAACGCCTGATTCAGCGTGCCCAGGAGGAAGCTGCTGGCGAGCTGACCTTTGATGACGGAATCCCCGTCGGCCGCACCCAACTGGTTGAGGCATAACACAGGGCCTAAATTGCGATCAACAGGTGAGTTAGTTTGATGTGCACCTCAGCAGACGATAGGCTTAAAGAAGAGGTGTAGGACACTTCTTATGCGGTTCCGTCACAATGGAGGTGGCGACACAATGCGATGGTACGCGCGGAAGAACCGCAGACTTTTTCCTGCCCCTCTACGGCACAATCCAATGTATATACAATTCACGGAAGAAGTCACACACCATGTTTGAATTCCATCGCAATGAGCGTGCGCGTCAGCTGCGCCCCAGCCTCTCACGCTCCTGGCTCCTAGTGCGCGCCAACTCAACCGAAGAAGTTTTTGAAGAGGCCTTCAAATCCGAGGCTGACTCCATCATTATCGACCTGGAAGACGGTTGCCCCGCCGAAGAGAAGGACGCAGCCCGAGAACAGGTCGTTCGTATGCTCAACTCCGGTGTGGTCGCATGGGTGCGAATCAACGCCATCACCACCGAACACTGGTGGAAGGACGTCAAGGCTCTCAAGAACGTGAAAGGTCTGCGAGGCGTCATGCTCGCCACCGCAGAGCACGCCACCGACATCGACCGCACTGCTGCCGAACTGCCCGCCGGTACCCCTATTATTGCGCTGATTGAGTCCGCACTCGGTGTGCACCACTCGGTGGATATTGCCCGCGCTATCGGTACCTTCCGCCTCGCATTCGGTGCGGGTGACTACCGCCGCGATACCGGTTCTTCCGCAACCCCCATGGCACTGGCCTACGTGCGTTCGCAGCTGGTGATTGCCTCCACTCTGGGTGGTCTTCCCGGCCCCATTGACGGCCCGACCCTCGGCGCGTATGGTGGTGACCTCTCCAAGGCATGCGGCTACGCGAACGACCACGGCATGACCGGTAAGATCACCTTGGATATCCGCCAGGCGGAGACCATCAACGCGGCGTTCTCCCCCAGCGAGATCGAGATCGAAGAAGCACACCAGATGCTAGACGTGCCCCTCGACGGCCCCCGCGACGGATCCTACCTGCCGCGTTACCTGCGTGCAAAGAAGGTCAAGGAACTCGCCAAGGTGTACGGCCTGTGGGGCAAGACCGACAGCGACTTCCAGCGTGCCTCCAAGTAAGGTGCTGGCGTAAAGTATACGCATAAAAAGCCGCGCATCCGAGCCCTGAACGGGGAATCGGACGCGCGGCTTTTGTCTGCCTAAAACCTCACGAGGATACAGTCTGGCGGGCTGCCGGTCAGTAGCCTAGTTGCGGGGTGATTTGCCGCCGGTCAGCGCATGAGCGCACACGTACGAAGTCACCAAAGAAATCACAATCGGTACCATGAACGTGGTGTCATTCTCATACACGGAGCGGTAGAAGAACCACACTGCCAGAGAAACGACCAGCGCCAACACATACACCAGAGTAAAACGTGTAGTCGGGCTCATTGGGCGTGCAGAGCCAGCGGAGGTGCGACCTGCCTGCGGGCGGCCCCTCTGGCGCTTAGTGGATGTGGATCGAGAAGACATGAGAATCTCCTAAAGTTCGACGGTGACATCTTCGAGAAAACAACATCTCTCAGATGCTAAAAACCGCCGCAACATACCGGAAACCGGCATGCGTTACGGCGGATGTGGAGCCTCCAGTGGGATTTGAACCCACGACCTTTTCTTTACGAGGGAAATGCTCTACCCCTGAGCTATAGAGGCGCATATGCTTCCGTTCTCAACTGCCCGAAAGCAACCGGCGAACAGTGCATACCCCGCAATAGTACCAAAAAAGGCGGGGGAGAGGCTAATTACTTTCAGCACCGGGCCCGCAGCTGAGAGCAGGCGGCAGAGCGGCTATGGTGTGCACTGCATTCACTCCGCAAACCCGCCCGAAGATAGGGAAAGTTCAGGGCAGGGGCATACAATAAAGCCTATACCCACGGCGGCCGACAGCACTTCACAGTGCACATCAACCACAGATTGATTACCCATAGGCCAGCCCGCCACCCGTAGAGAGAGGAACCCCCATGACTTCACCCCTCAACCGTCGTACCCTGCTGCTGGGCGTAGTGCCCGCCGCCGCACTGGGACTGAGCGCATGCGGTTCCAGCTCCTCCCAGTCCTCCGCATCGGCGTCTGCGAGTGGTTCGGCGAGCGCATCTGCAAGCACCGCCGCTACCTCGGCAAGCGCATCCGCGAGTGCTTCGGCATCTGCTGACCCCTCGGCTACTGCTTCGACAACCGCCGATGACGGCTACGTCGGCTACCGCCTCAATCGCGAAGTACCCGGTGCAGGCACCGCAACCCTGTACACCGACTACCAGTGCCCCTACTGCGCTAAGGCAGAACCTAAGTTTGAAGAAGCCGCCAAGAAGCTTGACGGTGTGCTGAACGTGACCGTGCGTCACATGCCGCTGAACATGCACGCCAACGCCGTACCCGCAGCGCTCGCCGTGGAGGCCGCCGAAGCGCAGGGTAAGCACGTTGAAATGGCGAACAAGCTCTTCGCCGCCCAGAACGACTGGAAGAACATCAAAGAACGCGATAAGCTGCGCACCCTCTTCAATGACTACGCCAAGGAACTGGGCCTGAATACCGAAGAATTCGACAAGGCTCTGCTCGACTCCAACACCGTCAAGCCCGTTCAGCGCGACTACGAGCACGCAGTGAAGATTGGTGTGAAGGGCACCCCCACCTTCGCCGTGAACGATAAGGTCGTTGAAGGACTGGACTCCTCTTCCTCGGTGGATGACCTGGTCAGCACCTTCAAGCGTGAAGCTGGCGTGAAGTAGTGGCACATATTCAGCTCTCTGGTGGTCAGCGCGCCGAAATCCACCCCGACGGGTTCAGCGACCACGGATACGTCCTCGAAATCGGTGGCGCCGAGCAGTCCCACGTGGATGTGCAGAACCCCGACTACGTGTTCTACGAGTACCTGCGCCGCATCGCAAACACTGTGGATGTGCTTGCACCTGCCGGTGAACCCATCACTGCCGCCCACCTGGGCGCCGGTGCGCTCACCCTTGTGCGTTATATTCAGGCGACCCGCCCCGGCTCCCGCCAGATTGCCGTGGATATTGAGCCCGAGCTCATGGGCTTCGTGACGGATCGCCTGCCGCTACCCGCAGGTACCGACTGCCAGCTGGTGGTCGGTGACGCCCGCGAGCAGCTGGCAAACCTGCTCGAACTGCTGGGCGTGCCCGGCTTCGATGCGATTATCCTCGATATCTTCACCGGCATGGACGCGCCCGCCCACCTGACGAACCGCGACTTCTACCGCGAACTCAAGGACGCCCTGAGTGAGCGCGGTATGGTTGCCATCAACGTGGGTGACGATGCGGGTCTGCCCTTCTTCCAGCTGCAGGCAATCGCCATGCTGGAAGTCTTCGATCACGTGTGGTGTCTGTGCGAAAGCTCCATGATCAGCGGGCAGAACGAGGGCAACCTTGTGCTGGTTGGTACCTCCCGTAAGCTGGACGAGGACACCCAAGACCGGCTGTACGCCCTGGGCCCGCATCCGGCGGAGGTGCTCACCACCGATGAGCTGCGCGACCTGCTGGAACAACTGGCTGAGAGCTAAACCGAACATACAAAACCGTTGAGGCGGGTACCTAGCTAGGTACCCGCCTCAACGGTTTTCTCTATGAGTTTTCTATAGGGGTTTTTCTATACGCCGCGCGCCGGTGGAATTTTGGTTTTTACTCAGGTAGCGGCATGGGAACGGGGTCCTTGCCGTCACCCTTCTGTGGAGGAGAACTACCCTTCGTGGTGGTGAGCGTAATGCCTATGCTCGCGGTCATCAGCAGGAAAATCGGCACCCAACGAATCGGGCCGGTCTTCTGATTCAGCAGCGCCCAACCGGCAATCGCCGCAATAGAAGAAGCCATTCATCAGACCGAAAATGATGACGGCACGCCACTGCTCCTTCGACCAGGACAGCGTACCCGGCGGCGTTTCGCCGCCGCGGCGGGTATGTCAATGCGCCGCCAACCACACGGTGCTACCCACCACAATGGAAGCAATCGTCAGGCGGCTGACGGTAATAGCCAGCGCGCCAAACAGCGGAAAGAGCGTCATCGCGAACGTGGCACCGAATTGCAGTGACAAGCAGGATATCAACGCAAATATGACGCCCAGAGCGGGGCGTTGAGATGAAGTATGCGGCATGATTCTCCTTCCTGCGTCTTCGAAGGAGGCGGTGTATCTCTTAAGGTGTACAGGTGAGGTATCGATTTGGGCGGGGGCACGAACCTGACCAGCCCAGTTAAGCAGATAAAGAGTGCACCCCCGGGCAGCACGAGATACTATCCCACTCGTTACCCGGGGGTGCTAGAAACCGTTGATACGCTCAAAATCTCAGCAGGTTAGAGGCCCTTTGTCTCACGGTCAGCCTTAATCTGGCTGGCTGATGGGAGTGTAATGGAACTGGTTGCCATCTGTGCAATATCCACTGCGTGTGCATCCACCGCACCGGGCAGGTATCGATCGGAATCCTCGAAAGTACCCTCCTCCTGCGCCTTCTTTTGCGCACGAGCGTGAGAAATTGAAATGCCGATACTCGCAGCCACCAGCAGAGCAATAGCAGCCCAACGAACCAGACCGGTCGCCTCACCAAGCATCACAATACCCACAGCCGCCGCAATTGCAGGCTCCAGGGACAGTACAACACTGTAAATGTGTGCAGGGAGCAGACGCAGGGAAGAAACCTCACCCAGTGCCGGCAGGGCAGAAGCCAGCAGACCCATCACGCAGCCAATAGCTAGCAGGTTCACATCCTGGGTAACCTTCAGCAGGTTATTGCCGCTAATCAAGAATGGGAACGGCATAACCAGTAGGGTAGAGACAACGTTACCCATGACCATGCCGCCCATGCCCGGGATGAGCGCGCCCACCTTCTCCGTCGCCAGAATATAGGCGGCACGAGAAACAGCGGTCAGGACCGAGAAAAGCACGCCCATCAGGGCGAAATCTTCAGGCTTAGCCTGGGACTCGGCCGTCAGAATCGCCATGCCCGTAAAGGACAATGCAATCCACACCAGGTCCAGCTTGCGGCGCGACATAACCGTCGCCAGAACCAGCGGGCCCATGAACTCAATTGCCACCGCAATCGCCAGCGGAACCTGCTCAATCGCCACATAGAAGAACGCATTTGCACCGGTCAGGGCGATACCAAGGACAATGACCGTCATCCACTGTTGGCGGGTCCACGAACGAATCTGTGGACGGAAGAACGCCCACAGGAGGACAGAAGAAGTCAGCAGGCGCAGAGCCACCACGCCCCAGGGACCCAAATCGCCCATCAGCTGCTTGGCGAGAGCCGCACCGAACTGCGCGGAAATAATCGCGCCGGTCGCGTACGCAACACCCAGCCCCTGAGTCGCCAGGGGAGAACGCGCAGCATTGGGCGTATGGGTGGAAGAAGTCATAGCAATCCTTATTAGTTCAGAAGAGGTGTCAGTCGCTATCTGTTATCAGGCGCGACCCAAATCTCCGTGAAACAGGTCACGCACTATGCAAACAATGAATAGTGTGTAATCTACGACAATTTTACGCGCTTTAAAATCCGACGCAAATAGAGACCAAAACACCTTAACAAGCGGTCAAAAAAACACACGCCCTCGGTGAAATTTCATCCCTACACCCCACCACAGGCCCCATATTCAGGAAATATTCACCAAGCCATGATTTACTGAGAGCATGCTTGACCCGAAGAAGTCTCTATTTGATAAAGACGGTAACCCCCGTCCCGCGCTAACCACCACCCTCGACAACGTACTGCGTATGCAACGACCGCTCGCGCTGTCCATCGTCAAAAAACTGCGTGAAGCGCACCCCGACGAAACCCCCGAACAAATCCACAAGCGACTCGACCGCACCTACCTGCGTGACATCACCGCCATCGGTGGCGTCACCGGCGCATCCGCATTCGTGCCCGGCGTCGGTACCGTCACCTCCATGAGCCTGTTCGCGCTAGCAGTCGGCGGTTATCTCGAACGCACTGCACTCTACGCCCAGGCCGTCGCAGAACTGCACGGCGTGCACGTACGCGACGCCGAAACCGCCCGCTCCATGGTCATGGCAATCATGCTCGGTGAAGAAGGCTCCCAGCTCATGAATACTGTGCTGCTGCAAACTGGTAAAGCAAGCGGCGTCTCCAACAAATGGGGCATGCTGCTTGGCAACTCCTCCAGCGGCAAGATGTTCAGCGTCGAACGCACCATCCGCAACCTGTTCATCCGCCGATTCCTCACCCGCCAGACCGGCGCACTGCTCGGCCGTGCCCTACCCTTCGGCGTGGGCGCAGTCGTTGGCGGCGGCGCAAACCTGGCGCTTGGCAAGGACGTTGTACGCAACACCCGCCGTGCTTTCGGCAATGCACCCGCGTACTTCCCCTCAGAGCTCATGATTACCCCACGTGCACCCCGTGTGCAGGATAGCTCCGAAGACACCTCAACCGGCGTGGCTGGCTACCTGCTCAAAGGCGTCAAGGACGCAGGTAAGGTAGCTGGCAAGGTCTTCACCCGCGGCAAGGATCACGATACCGAAACCGGCCGCCGCCGCATGCTCGGCCGCTAAACCCGCTGGCCAGCAGAACAAAGCAAAGACCCAATACACTGAAGACCCCGGATCCCTAAGGGAACCGGGGTCTTCAGTTTTTAATCCTTCGCTACGGACTAAGCGTTCTTCGCGTGATCCAGCAGCTGAGCCGCAATACCGTTATAAGTGTGCGGAGTCAGAGTCGACAGACGTGCCTCAGCCTCGGGAGAGAGGCCCAACGTAGCCACGAACTCCGTCAGGCGAGCGGCATCCACGCGGTGGCCGCGAGTCAGCTCCTTCAGGCGCTCATACGGGTTCTCCATGCCGGGAACACCCGCGATAGCCTCAGCACGCATCACCATCTGGATCGCCTCAGCCAGGACTTCCCAATTCGCATCCAGATCAGCCGAAATAACCTCGGTTGCAATATCCAGACGCTCAAGACCCTTCACCACATTGGAGATAGCCAGCACCGAGTGACCAAATGCCACACCAATATTGCGCTGTGCTGAGGAGTCCGTCAGGTCACGCTGCCAACGAGAAGTCACCAGGGTCGAACCCAGCGAATCCAGCAGAGCGTTGGAGAGCTCCAGGTTAGCCTCCGCATTCTCAAAGCGAATCGGGTTCACCTTGTGCGGCATGGTCGACGAACCGGTTGCACCAGCCACCGGAATCTGGCGGAAGAAACCAATCGAAATGTAGCTCCACACATCGGTGCAGAGGTTGTGCAGCACGCGGTTGAAATGAGCGATATCCGAGTATAGCTCAGCCTGCCAGTCGTGTGACTCGATCTGGGTGGTCAGCGGGTTCCAGGTCAGGCCCAGGTGCTCCACAAAACCACGAGAAACATCCTGCCAATCAGCGTCAGGAACCGACGCATAGTGAGCAGCGTAGGTGCCGGTCGCACCATTAATCTTGCCCAGGAACTCGGTTGCAGCAACGTGCTTCACCTGGCGCTTCAGACGGTACGCGAGCACGCCCAGCTCCTTACCCAGGGTGGAGGGAGTTGCAGGCTGACCGTGAGTACGGCACAGCATCGGCACGTTGCGGCCTTCCTCAGCCAGCTTAAGCAGCACCTCAATCAGGTTCTCAGCGGCAGGAACCCACACGTTCTCAACAGCATCCTTGATGCCCAGCGCGTAGGCGAGGTTGTTAATGTCCTCGGAGGTGCAACCGAAGTGAACCAGCGGCACCAGGTGCCCCAGACCCAGACCCTCCAGACGGCGGCCAATGTAGTATTCGACAGCCTTCACATCGTGAACGGTGACTGCCTCAATCTCTGCCAGCTCAGCGACAGAATCAGCATCAAAATCAGTGACAATCGCGCGCAGACCGTTCTTCTGCTTACCGGTGAGCGGGGACAGGCCCGGAAGAATCGAATGCTCGCACAGGTAGATGAACCACTCAACCTCAACGTGAATGCGATCGCGGTTCAGAGCGGCCTCAGAAAGGTAGTTGGTCAGGGGTGCGGTGGCGGATGCGTAGCGTCCATCCAGAGGGCCCAGCGCAAGGTCGCCGGTGCCCAGGTCGATACGGCCAGAAGGCAAAAAGGTGTTATTGATGTGAGACATAACTCTATTTTTGCACGAATCCGCCGAAAAAAAGAGGTGGGCAGAGTACATAGACGTGATGGGCGGTTCGGTTAGTTGCAGAAATATGACAAAACGAGGTGCGGCGGAAGGGGCATTTTTCGGGTTTTGAAGCGGCAAAATGTGCGAATTTTTGAAACATGCCTGAGTTATCCACAGGTTAGCGTACTCAGCCTGCACGGTCACCGCGGCAGATTTAGCCTAAAACAAACCCGCCGCGAAAGGACACACCATGAACGCCATCGTCGACACCGCACCACCTCCCGTACTCCAACTGCCCCGGATCGAACCAACCGATATCCTCCGCGCAGCAGGACACATGGGCATCGGCACCGCAGCCGGCCACACCCTCGCCACTCAGCTCATGGCTGCCGCCGCGCTCGCCCGAGCCAAAGGCGCAGAACTCTCCCACAGGATGCGCACCGAAGCCCAAGAAATCCGCATCGCACACCAACACGCCAACGAACTCAACGGCAACCACTGGGTATCCGAAGCCGGACGCGCCTACCGGCGACAACTCCAAGAACACCGCGAAAAAGTCCGCAACCAAGCTGAACAAGCCGAAGGTGCCGCTGCCATGATTGCCGCCGCTGGTGAAGAACTCGCCAACGACCTCACTGCCAAAGCGCAGGAAATCCAAGCCGCCGCCTCCGTAGTAGATAACCTACTCGGAAAACTCGCTGATAGCGCCGCCGACCTCCTCGAAAAGCTCGACCCCGGCGAAATCATAGCCCGCTCAGGCGTACAAAAAGCCCAGTCAACGCTGAATTTGCTCATGCACGTGAACCTGCCCGACGGGCTGAGCTCGCTTATCTGAACCCACTCACCTCACCCTAGGAGACATCATGATTACCGGACCCACCGTTGCACCCATCGGTGACCTCAGCGACTCCGTAGGGCCCACCGCAGGCACCATCAGCGTTGAGCTTGAAGAAATGCCCGCCATTGCCGACGGCCTCGACGCCGTCAGCCGCACCTGCGTCGACCGCACCATGCCCATTCTCGGCATCGCCGCTGAAACTCGTCTCTTTCTCGGCATCAACGGACGTGCCCAGCAGGCTGCCGCTGTATGCTCCGTCCTTGCCACAGACCTCGGTCTGAGCGCCACAAAGTTCGGCGCCACTGCAGCCGCCGTCCGTGCAGCCCACAGTTCTTACCTGCAGGTTGAAAAGACCGTCGCTGGTTGGTTCGATTCGATGGGCATTGCAAAGGGCGGTAAGCTCACCGACGGACGTAGTACCCGAGACCACCTGCGCGGACTCATTGCTGGAGAACCCGGCGAAGCTACCTACCTCTTGAAGCTCACCATTCCCGAGCTCGGGTACTTCTCGGCCTATTGGCTGTTGCCGTATTCGCCTGTCGTAGCGGGTATTATCTTCGGTGTTACTGCCTACTTTGATACCAAGTGGAATCCCGAAATTGCCCGTCAGCGTATTGCTGGCCGACTCTCTGCCGTGACAAAAATACCCCAGGGATTTATTGAAAAAGTCTTAGCAATAGGCGGAGTTGGAATCGTCGGTCCCCTCCGTGATCCGGATTCTGATAAGAAAGCACATAATGTGCGCACCACCTCAGCCGATGAGTATGGGGTTAGTGCGCATTCCGGCGAGAAAGACCGTCTCACAGTGGACGCCAGTGCTGAGCGTCTTCAGGCGGCCGCCAAGGCGCAGGACCAGGAGTTTGAACGCTCCCAACAGGACCCGACTAAGGGTGAACGTGGTGCCGTGCTCGTCACCGTTATGTACAAAGCAGGACACGAAGGGGATCCCGCATATGCCCTGTACGTCGTGAGCATTCCGGGCACTAACTTTTCTTCCTTTGGTGGATCTCCTATGGATATTCCTGGGACTCTTCGTGAAGCACTGGGTAACGATACTCTGGAGAACCCCGCCTATCAGATGGTTTTGCAAGCCCTCCGTGATGCCGGAGCACCTCAGGGTGCCCGAGTGTATATGGAAGGCTTCAGTCAGGGAGGAATGATTGCCTACAATATGGCGAATAGTACTGAAGTCGCTAAAGAGATCAACATTGTGGGTGTCTATACTCAAGCCTCCCCGCTACGAGGTCTACCGGCTAAACGCCGTGATTTTGGAGTGGACTACGTGGAAGGAGATGGAGACCCGGTTCCTGACTCTGCTCTGAGGGCGTTTGGAGGTTGGCGTCCCGATGAACGCGATACCGCAATTACGGTTTCAAATTTCAAACATGACGGAGGGGCATATAGAGAAACCTTGCAACGCGAAGGATACGGAAACCAAACTCTGGGTGCTCTCAGAGCAGAAGATTATGTGCAAGGGGAACAAAGGGTCACCTCGGGCTCCGCTATGCCAGATGGTTACACGTTTGAAGAACGTCTGAATGAGTATGGATTACGTGGGGCTAGGTACACTCAACATGCTCTTGATGCCGGGGTACAACTTAACCCTCAATTTTATTACGAGGCCGCAGACCAATATACAGATGGAGAACTGCACCGAGTAGATAGTGTAGCGCGTGGCAACGTCGAAAATACTTGGCAGAAAATTGAAGATACCGTTGCAGATGTCCAGCTGGGCATGGAGATGGCCAAGCAGAGGGCCGAGGGTCTCCAACGAGAAGCTGGAGAAACCGTACAGGCGGTTACTGGGCACATTCCCGCCGTCATTGAGGGTGTCCAAAAGACCATCCCTCATCCCGAGCCGACTCCGCAGGAAAAGCCTCAGAACCCGAAGCCTACCTGGCCCGAAACCCCTGTACTGCAGATGCCGAATTCAGGTTCCTTGCCCGCACCGAACCTTACACCTGCACAACCCGCGCTATCAGCCGCAAAGCTACTGGACTCCACTACCGAGGCACCTGCCAACCGCGGATTTATCGTCAACGCACCGCAGGACACTCAGCCCGTCAGCCGCATGCCCATGGCACCGGCAGAGGACATCGACCCCGGATTCATCGTGCGCCCGGAAGCACAACCCGCCCTTGGGAACTTCGCACCCCGCCTCATTCAGGGCCCCCCAGATGTGGTTGAATCGCTACCTCGGATTGGTGACCTAACGGCTATGCCGCATGTGGTCGGTGGCGATAGTCAAAGCGGAGACTACGACGGTGGTGAGTCGCTCATCCCGACGCTGCCAGACCTGAAGCCTGCGCCTATGTTCCCGTCTAAGAGCATTGACCCCGGGTTCCTCGCACCAACTCCGCCCGAGAACATCGACCCCGGGTTCCGCGCCCCGAGCCCTCCCGAGGACCTGACTCCCATCGAGGAGCGTGAACCACTGATGATCTAAAAGTACCAGTCTAAAAACCCAGCCTTAAGAGCCAATCTTGACGGCTCGGTCGAGGGTGGAGGGCGAGTAGAGTAGAGCAGAAAAAGAGAAAGGGAGGCGTCTGCGGGAACGACCCCGGCGGCGCCCCCCATCTTTGCGTACAGCCTTTACATGTAGCCTTTGCGTACAGCGCTAGCGGCCACTATCTGCTACCTGCATAGCTACAGCTTGATCGCGACCTGCTCTCCAGGTGAGAAGCGTTAGCCTCCGAACCGCCCGCAGGCACATACTGGAACCATGAGCCAGTCAGCTGAACACGCCAATATCCCGGTCCGCCCCGTCTTTAGCACCCTGCCTAGCTACGCGGCAGGTAAACCGCCCACACCCGTTGAAGGCCTCACCCAGTACAAGCTCTCCTCGAACGAGAACCCGCTGGGCCCCGTGCCCGAGGTCGCGCGCGTCCTCGCAGAATTTGCGACCGCGCACCGCTACCCCAATCCGCTCTCTACCGCCCTGCGCCAGAAGCTCTCCGCACGGCTCGGCGTGGACGCTGACGACATTGTTACCGGTGCCGGAAGCCTCGGCGCGCTCAACCAAATCCTCAAAACCTTCGCCGGCGTAAATATCGACGGCGTGCAAGACGAAGTCATCTACGCCTGGCGTTCCTTTGAGGCATACCCGATCCTCGTCGGCATTATGGGTGCTCGCAGTGTGCAGGTGCCGAACCTGCCCGACGGTTCACACGACCTGGACGCCATGGTGGCAGCCATCACCGAACGCACCCGCCTGATCCTGATCTGCACCCCCAACAACCCGACCGGCCCCGCCGTCACCGAAAGCCAGATCCGTGCGTTCCTGGCGAAGGTGCCCGCTCACATTCCCGTGGTGATTGACGAGGCGTACTTCGAGTTCTGCGCCGCCTCCACCGTGCCGGACAGTGAAGAAGCTCCGCTGAACGGCATGGACATTTACCACGACTACGAGAACGTCATCATTCTGCGCACCTTCTCCAAAGCGCAGGGTCTGGCGGGTCTGCGGGTGGGCTACTCGATATCTCACTCGCAGATTACGCAGCACCTGCGCGTGGCGGCAACCCCGTTCGCCGTGACGGCGCTGGCTGAGGCGGCGGCTATCGCCTCCATCAAGCATGAGGATGCGGTGATGGAGCGTGTTAGCCACCTGGTCTCTGAGCGTGAGCGCGTGACCACTCGACTGCGGGAGTTGGGCTATGATTTCCCGAGCACTTACGCGAACTTCGTGTGGCTATCCCTGGGGGAGTGCACGGGTGAGTTTGTGCAGCTGATGGCTGAACATGCGCTGTCGGTGCGTGCGTTCGGTACCGAGGGTGTTCGTGTGAGCATCGGTGAGGTGGAGGCGAATGACCGTTTTCTCTCGCTCTGTGAGGTCTTCATGAAGGAACTCTAGGGCATCTTGTGAAGGGATGGGGGTGCCCATTCGACCCTAATTGAACAATGTACTATTTTCTCTTGTCGGGGATTGTTTAGAGTTCAATATTTGTGCTTCGGAGAGAAAAATCTGGTCTCTAAAGTGGCTTTAAAAGTTAAATTAAACCTCCCATATATTCCATGAAAAGAATGTATGGGAGGTTTAATTTGATGATAATCAAATACTGAACGATAGGGCATAATACGCTGTGTTATCAGCGTAACTGCCGCGAGATAGAGCCGGAAAGAGTAGACTGGTAACTGTATATGCCCAGACCCTCACAGGCTTGCCGGAACACCTCAAATCCTGCACCATTAGGTGAAAGTTGAGACTAAAACCTAAGCCGCTGAGGGCCAAGCCCTCGTCACGTGTGGAGGTTAGATGCACGAGAACGACAAGTATCCCGGAGTGCCCGAACGTATCCAGCTCATGGATGAAAATGGCACCGTACACGAACACCCCACCTACAGCCGGTACATCGAAGACGTCAACGCAGACACTCTGCGCGAAGCATACCGTCTCATGTACACCACCCGCCGATTCGACGATGAGGCAACCGCCCTACAGCGCCAGGGACTGCTCGCCCTCTGGGTACCCAGCCGAGGCCAAGAAGCCGCGCAGATCGGCTCTGCATTTGCCTACGCACCCAACGACTACATCTTCCCGTCCTACCGTGAGCACGCCGTCGCACTGGCGCGTGGCGTGGACTTCCGCGACCTGATTACCATCTTCTGCGGAGCCACCACCCACGGCTGGGACATGAAGGCGCACAACTTCCATACCTACACCAAGGTGCTTGCCGCCCAGACCCTGCACGCCGTCGGCTACGCCATGGGCCTGAACTTTGATGCCGATATCGAGGCTGAAACCGGCACTCGCCGCACCGGCCAGGGTCAGGCAACCGACCCCGCCGAGGATACCCAGAAGCCCGCCGTGGCGGTCTACTTCGGTGACGGTTCCTCCACCGAGGGTGACGCGCACGAAGCCATGGTTTTCGCCGCCTCCTATAACGCGCCGGTGCTCTTCTTCGTGCAGAATAACCGCTGGGCTATCTCCGTGCCCTTCGAGGTGCAGTCCCGCGTGCCGGTGTCGACCCGCGCCGCAGGCTACGGCTTTGAAGGTATCCGCGTGGATGGTAACGACGTTCTCGCGGTGCTCGCCGCAACCCGCTATGCCATGGAGAAGATTCGTGCCGGTGAAGGCCCCGTGCTGATTGAAGCTGAGACCTACCGCCTCGGCCCGCACACCACTGCGGACGATCCCACCAAGTACCGCACCGATGCCGACCTGGAAGGTCCTCTGCGCCGCGACCCCATGTTGCGCCTTGAGAAGCACCTGCGCGATAACGGCTACGCCGATGATGCATTCTTTGCTGAGGTCGCAGAATCCGCACAGCAGGTTGCATCCGGCGTGCGCGAGGCACTGCTGAACATCGAAGTTGCAGACTTTGAGCATTTCTTCGACCGCGTCTACGCGCAGGAACACCAGCAGGTGGAAGATGACCGCGAGTTCTACCGTAACTACGTTGCAGGCTTTGAAGAGGAGTAAGCATGAGCGAGAAAATTGAACGTTTGACCCTCGCCAAGGCGATTACCCGCGGCCTAGAAGACGCCATGGAAGCCGACCGCACCGTCGTCATGCTCGGTGAGGATATCGGTAAGCTCGGCGGCGTGTACCGTGTGACCGAGGGTCTGCAGACACGTTTCGGTAACCGCCGCGTTATGGATGCGCCCCTGGGCGAGTCTGGCATTATCGGTACCTCCATCGGTATGGCGCTGCGTGGCTACCGTCCCGTGCCGGAGATTCAGTTCGACGGCTTCGTGTTCCCCGCCTACAACCAGATCACGAGCCAGCTGGCGAAGATTCATAACCGCACCGACAAGCAGTACACGGTGCCGGTGACTATCCGTATTCCGTATGGTGGTGTGATTGGTTCTGTGGAGCACCACTCCGAGTCCCCGGAGGCGCTGTTCGCCCACACTGCGGGTCTGCGTATTGTGACCCCCTCGACCCCGCACGAGGCGTACTGGATGACCCGTAAGGCGATTGAGTGCCCCGACCCGGTCATTATTTTTGAGCCGAAACGCCGCTACTGGCTCAAGGGCGAAGTGGATTTTAGCGACACTTCCTTTGATCCCTTTAGCGCCCAGGTGGTGCGTGAAGGTACGGATGCGACTATCGTTGCGTACGGTCCGCTGGTGCCGGTTGCTCTGGCTGCCGCTGAGGCTGCCGTGGAGGATGGCCGCTCGATCGAGGTCATTGACCTGCGCTCGATTTCGCCGCTGGATGTGCCGACCGTTGCTGCTTCGGTAGCGAAGACTGGTCGCCTGATTATTGCCCACGAGGCGCCAACCTTCGGCGGTATGGGTGGTGAGCTGGCTGCGGCGATTACGGAGCGTTGCTTCTACAGCCTGCAGGCGCCGGTGATTCGCGTGGGTGGCTACTACATGCCGTACCCGGTTTCCCGTGTTGAGGAAGAGTATGTACCCGATATTGACCGTATTCTTGAGGCGGTCGACCGTGCTTTTGACTACTAGTCACTCCCTCAGTATTAGCGTGTTGCGCTACGGCGGGTTGCAAGCCCGCACATAATATTCCGTATAGGGTATATACCCTAGTGAGAGGTAAAAATGTCCCAGATTTTCCCGCTCCCTGACGTGGGTGAAGGCCTGACCGAAGCAGAAATCCTCAGCTGGAAGGTAGCAGTCGGCGCCGAGGTCGCCATCAACGACGTCCTCGTTGAAATTGAAACCGCTAAGAGCATCGTGGAACTTCCCTCGCCCTTCGCCGGTACCGTCGAGGCGCTGCTTGTTACTGAAGGTGAAACCGTTGAGGTGGGCACCCCGATTATCAGCATCTCCGGCGGCGACAAGGCACCCGCAACCCCGATAGCTCCCACCGCCGCAGAGGCTGAGTCCGGCACCGCGCTGGTCGGCTCCGGTCCCAAGGCGGATGTGGTGAAGCGTCGCGCCCGCAAGCGCAGCGCCTCCGCAACCCAACCCGCACAGGCTACTGTGGCATCGGTTGCACCGGCTGTTCAGACACCCGTGGCGCACGCCCCCGCCGATCCGGTGAATCGCAACCAGGGCCTGTTGGGTGAGCTGGCTGAGCGCGCCTCCCGCTTTGTGGAGAACACTCCGCTGAACTCGGTGGTGCAGCGTCTAGCACCCGAGCCCGTAGCGGCTCCTGCGCCGACTCTGGCTCCCGAGCAGGTTCCGCACCGCCCAACCCTCGCGCCGCCTCCGGTGCGTCTTGCCGCAAAGGAGCTGGGTGTTGACCTGGCGAACGTGACCGCTACCGGTACGCGCGGCCAGGTGACTAAGCAAGACCTCATGAACTATGTGGCGCACCTGAACGATGTGCAGCATAGCGGTGCCCGCCAGCCCTTCTGGCAGTCTGCAACCACCCCCGGTGACCGCATCGAGCGTATCCCGGTGCGTGGCGTGCGTAAGGCTACCGCGAAGGCAATGGTTTCCTCGGCGTTTAGCGCTCCGCACGTGTCCATCTTCGTGGACGTTGATGCCTCGCGCACCATGGAGTTCGTGAAGCGTCTGAAGAAGTCTCGCCACTTTGAGGGCGTGAAGGTCACCCCGCTGCTGGTGCTTGCCGCCGCGGTTATTTGGGCTGCTGAGCGTAACCCACAGGTCAACGCAACATGGACCGATAGCGAAATCCAGATTAAGCACTTTATGAACCTGGGTATTGCTGCGGCAACCCCGCGCGGCCTGATGGTTCCGAACATTAAGGACGCGCAGGAGCTGTCCCTGCGTGAGCTGGCTATTGCACTGAACAACCTAACCTCTCGTGCTCGTGAGGGTAAGACTCAGCCTGCTGAGATGGCGAATGGCACTCTGACCATTACGAACATTGGTTCGCTGGGTATTGATACGGGTACCCCGATTATCAATCCCGGTGAGGTCGCGATTATTGCCTTTGGTACGATCAAGCAGAAGCCGTGGGTTGTTGATGGTGAAGTTATTCCTCGCTGGGTGACGACCCTGGGTGGCTCCTTCGATCACCGTGTGGTGGATGGGGACCTGTCGGCTCGTTTCATGGCTGATGTGGCTGCAATTCTAGAGGAGCCTGCACTGCTGCTGGACCACTAGGCGGTATGTTTTAGATAGCCAGCGTCGTATCGCTGGGTAGCTGAGGTTGTTGAGGATACAGATATTTAGATACAGAAAACCTCCGGTACCTTACGTAAGGTACCGGAGGTTTTCTGTACGGTTTATTCTTATCGCAACTAGGTGCAGGTGCTTAGAAGTCTAGGCGTCCTTGCGTGCCACCTGGTCGCTCGGATACTTGTCCACGCGGCGGTGGTACAGGCGTCCGCATAGACCGCCGAGGACAGCGCCGAGGAAGCTCAACGCCAGAACCAGCAGAACCGCCAGCAGACCGTTCGCAAAATCGCCCGCAATCAGCTTCTGCAGGGACAGGGACGCGACACCGTTCTGGAACAGCTGAGGCGCGAGGAAGGTCGCCAGGGACCCGATGATGAGTGCCATAATCTGCCAGAGCCATACGGCAATGCCCTGCTTCACGCCAGCGAATCGTGCCATGCGTCCGGCTGCGTAACCGCCCACCAGGTAGGCGAAGAAGATGAGCACACCCAACGCCACCGCGACCGGCACAGCGTGCGATGCGCCGCTGAACAGACTGGAGACCACCGAGGCATACTCGACGGACTCGGTCTGACCGGTCAGGGTCAGCCACGATTTGATAGCCCACAAGCCACCGTCCATGAGGGAGATGGTAATCAGCCAGCCGAGCAGACCGGGCAGCAGGTGCATGCGGGAGTAGCGGCTCTTCTGCATGGACAGCGCGGTTGCGGCGGTGAGGATGGGTTCCGAACCAGCGGCATCACCTGCGGGGGTGGAGATGATGAAGTGGTCATCTGCCGCGGGGGCAGCCTGCGGGGTGCTCGATGCAGCGGGGGCGTTGCTGGGTGTGGGCACCTCGTAGCTTGTAGCGGTAGCGGGGGCGGCAGTTGCGCCGTTGCGTACGTTGTCCGGGCTGGGGAGCGTAGGCTTGTCGAGCCAGCTGAGGTTGTCATCTCCGGGCTCGCCGAAGTTAGCGCCGGACTCTGCACCTTGATAAGTGGCATCGGGGGAGAGGGTCGGCTGGGTTGCGGTAGCCGCCCCGGTGAGGGGACGGGTTGCATCCTGTGAGGACTGCGCCGAAGAGCTCGACTTGCGCGCTTTTTCGTGGGCGTGGCGTGCCGCGTTCAGCTCCTCATCGGTCAGGACCACGGTGGGGTCGTCGGAGGAGAATGCTGCCTCCCACAGGTCACTTTCAGTGGGGGAGGACGCCGCAGCAGCCGGATGCTGCTGCGGGGTGTTGTTCTGTGCGTTCATTAAGTCCTTTATATCTCTAATCCTAGGGTCGTGGTAAGCGGGTTGTCTTAGAGTGCGCGGTTAGCGTAGAAGGCGCGTGCTTCTTCCATAGCTTCTGCGGAGAAGGTGTGCGGGTGTGCGGGGCGCTCGTTCTCATCCAGGGTGCGGATGACGCGGCCGGGGTTGCCCACCACGAGGGAGCTAGCGGGGACGTCCTTGGTGACGACAGTTCCTGCACCGATCACGGAGTTCTTGCCGATGGTCACGCCGCCCAGGATGATAGCTCCGCTACCGATCCATACGTTGTCTTCAACGGTGATGGGCGCGCCTGCTTCCCAGTAGTCGGCGCGGTCGCCGGGGTGGAGCGGATGGGTGGGGGTCATAAACTGTACGTTGCTACCAACCAGTACGGTAGAGCCGATGCGGATCGGGCAGACGTCCAGGAAGACGGTGCCGAAGTTGAAGAAGGAACCGTCACCGATGTAGGTGTTCACGCCGTAGTCAAAGCGTACGCCGGGTCGGATGTGGGCGTGTTTGCCCAGGTGGCCGAGGTGTTTACGGTAGACGTGCATTGCCTGCGCCTGCTCGCCGCGTGCGTAGTGTTCTTCGGCGAGGATGGTGGCGGCATAAATGCGTTTGAACTGTGTGGCGCATTCGGCGTCGGGCATGTAGACGGAACCGTTGGTCATACGGTTGAAGTTTTCACCGGTGGGGCGCTGCGGGGTGTGCATTAGTGGGCTCCTCCCAGAAGGTAGACTAGCGCGATGATAGCCATTCCGAACAGGATAACGACTCCTCCGGCGATAGTGAATCGTTTGGAAATTTCGCGGAGGAGCTTCTTGAACTGTTCGTCAGTGATCTCTTGCTGTCGTTTACTCATGCTTTAAGTATCCCAGAGTTGCTTGGGTTTACCTTAGTGTTTCGGCGTTTATTGCGGTATCTGGGGTGGGTGTACGGCGTGATTTTCAGCGTGGAAAGAGGCGCCACTGAGTTGAAGCGTGAGGGCGTGGGAAGGCACAATCAATGCATGACTGAGGCTCAGAAGAATACGAACCTGCAGGATGCGGTGGCACCTGCATCCCCCGCTGGCGCGCATCCGTTGGCGCATCGCCCCTGGTTGAAGAACTATACTCCGTGGACTGCACGCGATATTGAGCTCCCGGAGACGTCATTGAGTCATCTCATTGATGAGGCGGTTCGTACCGCACCGCATAAGGTGGCGCTGGAGTTTTTTGGTGCGACGACCACCTACGCTGAGTTGGGGGATCAGATTGAGCGTGCGGCGGAGGGTCTGCGTGTGGCGGGTGTGCAGCCGGGTGACCGTGTGGCGCTGATTTTGCCGAACTGTCCTCAGCATATTGCAGCGTTTTACGCGATTCTGCGTCTAGGGGCGATTGTGGTGGAGCATAACCCGCTGTATACGGGCGCGGAGTTGCGTCACATGTTTGAGGATCACGGTGCGAAGATCGCGATTGTGTGGGATAAGATTGCTTCGCATATTACGGGTCTGCCGTCGGATATCCGCCCATCTCATATTTATTCGGTGAACATGATTTCGGCGATGCCCGCGCTGATGCGTACCGCGCTGAAGTTGCCGTTGAAAAATGCACGTGCTTCGCGTGAGAAGCTGACTGGTTCCGCTCCGGGGACTATATCGTGGGCTCATTTGGTGAAGAGTGAGCGTATTGACCCGTCTCATCGCCGTCCGACCGCGTACGATATTGCGCTGTTGCAGTACACCTCGGGTACGACCGGTCGGCCGAAGGGTGTGATGCTCACCCACCGTAACCTGGAGTCTAACGGCCGTATGGGTGAGGCATGGATTAACCCGGGCGATGACGAGGTGATTTACTCGGTTCTGCCGTTGTTCCACGCGTACGGTATGACCCTGGGCGTGACGATTGCGTCGCTGTGCCGTGCCCGCCTGGTGCTGTTCCCGACCGTGGACATGGACCTGATTTTGAAGGCGATGAAGAAGACCCGCCCGACCATTCTTCCTGCGGTTCCTCCGGTGTACCGCCGGCTCATGGACGAGGCGAAGAAGCGCGGCGTGTCCCTGGAGGGTATCCGTTACGCGGTGTCTGGTGCGATGAACCTGCCGCCTGAGCTGGTTGCCGAGTGGGAGGAAGCCTCCGGTGGTTTCATGGTGGAGGGCTACGGCCTGACTGAGTGTGCCCCGCTGGTGTCCTGCAACCCGCTCAATGATACTCGCCGCGCCGGTTTCATTGGTGTTCCGTTCCCCTCCACCGATATTCGTGTGGTAGACCCGGAGACCGGTGAGGATATGCCCGATGGCGAAGAGGGGGAGCTGTGGGTGAAGGGCCCTCAGCGTTTTGCTGGCTATTGGAAGCGTGAGGACGAGACGGCGAAGACCATCACCCCCGATGGTTGGTTGCGTACCGGTGATATTGTGCGCCTGGACGAGGACTACTTCATCCAGATTGTGGACCGCATTAAGGAAGTTATTATTACCGGCGGTTTCAATGTCTCCCCGACGGAGGTTGAGGTCGCCCTCAAGCAGCACGATACGGTTGCTGATGCGGCGGTGGTGGGCATTCCGTTGCCTGCAGGTGGTGAGATGGTCGTTGCTGCTGTGATTGCCGCCCCGGGCCGAGTGGTGCAGGAGCATACTCTACGTGAGCACTGCTACTCGAAGGTGACCCGCTATAAGGTTCCGCGCCGCATCGTGGTCGTGGATGATCTGCCGCGTTCGATGCTGGGTAAGGTTCTGCGCCGTAAGGTGCGTGAGCAATTGATTGCTTCGGGCGAGTTCGATTAGTAG